>NZ_CAKRCF010000033.1 GCF_934307085.1 uncultured Anaerobutyricum sp. | reverse complement strand
TCTTTGATTTTTGCCTGAAGTTCAACGCTCTGTTTGTCTTCTGGATTATCATAGTGTAAAGCTGCACCAACACCAACAAGTAAGTGGTCTACTGGAAGTCCATATCCGGCTGCTGTTGTTAATGGGCTAATCAGACGGTCTGTTGGGCTTAATTTACGAAGTGGCTCACGACCTACACGGCTTACATCGTCCTGTAAATATGGGTTTTTGAAACGTCCGATAATCTTTTTGATGTATGCTGCATGTTTTTCAGGATCGAAACCATGTTTCTTGATAAGTCCATCACCGCTCTCTTTCATAGCTTTAGATACGATGTCATAAATTCCTTCATCAGCGATTGCCGCATCGATTGTTGGGAATCCACGAAGCTTTCCAAGGTAAGAAGTGATGCAGTGTCCTGTATTTAATGTGAATAATTTACGCTCAATGTATGCCATTAAGTCATCTACAAGAGTCATTCCTTTAATTTCTGGAATCTCGCCCTTGAAGCTTGCGCGCTCTACATCCCATTCGTAATATTCTTCTACTACTACATCGATGAAGTTTTCGCTCTTTACAGGAGGTACGATTCTGTCAACAGCACAGTCTGGGAATCCAACGTACTCGTCTGCAAATGTTTTTCCTTCTTCGCTTAAGTTTTCGTAAACAGCTTTCTTTAACTGAGATGTTCCACGAATTGCATTTTCACATGCGATAATGTTCATTGGCTCTTTATTTCCATCTGCCATACGTTTCTCGATAGCTGCTGCGATTGTAGGAGCGATACGAGGTAAAATAACAAGACCAACAGCTGTTGTTACGAGGTCAGCACTTGCGATTTCATCTACTGCTTCTGGTTTTGTAGAATTTACACCACTGATGTTTTCGATTTTCTGGTCTTCACATTCTACGTCCATTACATGAACTGTGTATGTTTTGTCCTCATTAATTTTATCGATAATCTTGTCTACAACATCTGCAAATACTACATGATAACCGGACTGACTAAGTAAAGCTCCAATAAAACCACGACCGATATTACCTGCTCCAAACTGAACTGCCTTTTTCATAATCTGACTCCTTCTTTCTTAAATCTAAGCTTCGGGATTGTTCCCGATGTTATTTTAATATGATTTTTTAATATAATTTTTATATTTTCCTATAAAAGTTATACTTATAAGCTATAACATACCTGATATGGATTAGAAAAATCTTTTCTAAATGTTATTGCAATAACAATTTGATCTAATGATAAAAATAATAAATCAAAAGCTTTATATTTTCTGATAATTTCTAGTTTATCTTTTCTAATCCCCGTGTAACAACCAGCCAACACTTAAAGCTATCAACTTGCCATTACACGGAATATCATTTTACTTAATTTGATGATTTTTCAATGATTTACTTTTCGTTACTTATTTTTAACCAAAAGTTTTCATGATCGTGTCAACGTCAGCGTTCTTTTTCAGTGTTTCAAGAAGTTCTTCGTCCTCAAGACTTGCTACGATGTTTCCAAGGATCTCAAGATGCTCATCGCCAACACCTGCAATACCGATTACGAGATACGCTTTCTCATCACCAAAGTCAACACCTTCCGGATACTGCATTACTACGATACCAGATTTCTTAACGGTTTCTTTTGCGTTAGATGTTCCATGAGGAATCGCAACTCCCATACCCATGTATGTAGATACCATATTTTCACGATCAACCATTGCCTGAATATAATCTTCATTTGTGAAGCCAAGGTCACATAAAAGCTGGCCTGCTGCACGAATTGCTGTTTCTTTGTCTACACTCTTTAAGCCTGTTTTGATACCTTCTTTTTTAAGAACGGCTTTTTTTGCTTTCTTTTCTTCTTTTACTTCAGGTTCTGCCTCTACTGCTGGAGCTGGAGCGGATGTACCATTTGCACGTTCCTCTAACTCTGCATAGAATGTATCAAGGTTAGGATCCTGAAGGAAGTTTCCGATTGCTACTAATCTTGCCTGTGGCGCACTCTTAACTGCTCTGTCCTGTAAAATGTACTGGCATACAACGACGTCTGCGTCGGCAGGAACATTATCTACGGATGTATTTGTTACTGTAATTCCAAGATTTAAAGGTTTAATACGATTTCTGAACTTTGTTGCTCCCATTGCGGAAGATCCCATACCAGCGTCACATGCGAAAACGATTTTCTTAATGTCGTCTGTTTTAACATCTGCTCCGGAAAGAACTTCTGCTGCCTGTCCTTTGGACTCAGCTTTCATGTTGCTTGTCTTTTTCTGTGCATCTTCAAGACTCTTGCTTCCTGCCATCTTAACGATTGGTGAAGAAACTAAGAAAGAAACTACTGCTGCGATCAGAACACCAAGTGCTGTGATTGCGATAGATGTTTTTGGTGACATTGACATAAATGCGATGATGGAACCAGGTGCGGAAGGTCCTACAAGACCTGCTTTTGTAATACTGTAGAAAAGGATTGCACAGATATTACCTGCGATTGGTCCAACGATTACTAATGGGTTCATAAGGATGTATGGGAAATAAATCTCATGGATACCACCGAAGAAGTGAATGATAATTGCTCCAGGTGCGGAATCCTTTGTTGCTTTATCCTTAGAAAATGCCCAGTATGCACACAGAAGTCCAAGACCAGGTCCTGGGTTAGCCTCTAACATGTACATGATGGACTTACCAGCCTCTGCTGCCTGTTCAATTCCGATAGGAGTAAAGATACCGTGGTTGATTGCGTTGTTTAAGAATAATACCTTCGCTGGCTCGATAAAGATTGCTGCGAGTGGAAGAAGGTTATGATCTACAAGTACCTGAACACCACCTTTTAATACTACAAGTACGGCACTCATGAAAGGTCCGATTGCATAGTAACCAACAATGGCTAATAACATACCGAAGATACCAATGGAGAAGTTGTTAATTAACATCTCAAATCCGGCTGGCATTCTTCCGTCCATTGCCTGGTCAAACTTTTTAATAACAAAACCAGCCAAAGGACCCATTACCATAGCACCCATCAACATTGGATAATCAGGTGCTCCAACGATTACACCGATAGTTGCGATCGCACCCATTACTCCGCCTCGGTCTCCACCGATTAACTTACCACCCTGGAATGCGATCAGAACTGGAAGTAAGTAGTTAAGCATTGGTCCGTTTAAAGTTGCAAGCTGTGCATTTGGAAGCCATCCTTTTTCAATAAATAATGCTGTGATGAAGCCCCATGCGATGAATGCTCCGATGTTTGGCATTACCATTGAACTAAGGAACTTACCAAAACGTTGTACTGCGTTTTTCATATTACATATCTCCTCTCTTTTTTGTCCCTCCCCTTTGGCTTATACCTGTCTCCGTTCTTACGTTTTGCCTCCGGCTTTGGGATATTGACACTGTGCTTTTTTGCACTGCCTTTGTTCTCTATGCCTATATTGTAAAGCACAAACTGACAAAATACAAAGGAATGATACCGCAACTTTGTCGGTAAGACTTCCCGACAAACTGTCATATTCTAATCAATATATCTAATTTATATGCCTTCCTTTTGTGCATTTTCACAAGAAGCATTTATCAGTAAAATATTGTATAATAAGAAAGAGAATAGGAAAGGAAGAAAAAATCATGCAGCTTACACCACGTGCAGATAAAATAATCCGTATTCTGCTCCGCTTTTCACCGGGGAGTCCTGTGACAATCGGTATCATTTCAGAAGAACTCGGTGTCAGCGATCGCTCCGTTCAGCGTGAACTGCCAACCGTTGAAAAATGGATGAAGCATAATGGCTTTTGCTTTGTACGCAAACGAAGTGTAGGACTTTTAATCGATGAAACCCCCGAACGATTAGAAGAATTAGCCACTCTTTTAGATGAAAAAAACACAAACCGCTCTGCACCCGCAGATAACCGCCCAGAAAGGCTGACTCTTTTATGCCATGACCTTCTTCTTGCAGAAGAACCGATTAAATCTTATTATTTTACAGAAAAGTTTGAGATTTCTGAAGGAACTCTTACCGCCGACCTTAACCAACTTGAAATCTGGTTTACAAAGTATGAGCTTAAACTTGTCCGCCGTCCCGGACTTGGTATATTTATAGAAGGGACTGAAATCGCAAGAAGACAGGCATTGACTTCTTTCATATGTAAACAAGTGAGTGAGCATCACTCCATTGGCAATCTCCAGGACAAGAAGTTTTTGTCAGACCGAAATTTTATCGACGAAATTGATGGTGAAGTAATGGCCGAGGTCAATCACATTCTTGGTGGCTGTCAAAAACAGCTTGGTATGCAGCTTTCTGATAATGGATATTTACACTTGCTTGTATACACTTCCCTTTGTGTACAGAGAATGCAAAAAGGACAGTTTATTAAAGAACTCAAACAATCTTATGCTGAAATATCTATTCAGCCAGAGTATGCCGTTTCTGAATATATTATGAAGGAATTGCGTCAGTTTTTCCATTTATCTATTTCCGTTGATGAAACGATTTACATGGCTGTCTTTATTTCCGGGCAGCGTATCTGGCCGTCCGGTAGCAAAGATTTAACAGATATAAGAAATCTTGACGTGCATCAGATTACTTTATCTGTCATAAAAAAAGTTAGTGAAATCCTGCACGTTAACTTTATGAGAGACAGCAGACTCCTCACCGAGTTAAGTGGACATATCCAGCCGACCATCGCCAGACTTCGTGCCGGAATTCCTGTGGAGAATCCATTATTAAAGGAATTTCAGGAGAGTTATCCTTCTGTATATAAGGCTTGTGAAGAGGGGCTTTCTCTCCTCTGCCCGGTTCTTGGCATAAAAAAGATTCCTGCCAGCGAAATCGGTTTTATCACACTTTATTTTACAATGGCAATGGAACGTATCGAAAAAGAAATCAAAAAGCTTTCTGTCATGATTGTCTGTCCTACCGGAATCGGAAGTTCCAGACTTCTCACCGAAAGCTTGAAAAAAGAATATTCAGAACTTGATATCCGCGGTATCACTTCTGCCTTTGAACTGGATAATATCCGCTTACAGTCAGAAGGTATTGACCTTGTTATCTCTACTGTAAAGTTAGAGATTTCCTATCCATACCTTCATGTGAATCCAATATTAACCCGCCAGGATAAGATACTGCTCGACTCTCGCATCAAAGTTCTTCAAGAACAGAAACGGCACACACAGGAAAAAGAAATCAAAGCACCAGAAACCTCTTCCGACTCTGCCATTTGTCGCAAAGACGTAGAATTCCTTTCCTCTATTGGAAGCGAAATCTATGAACTGCTCGGAAATATTTACATCAATCAAGCACCTATCCTAAAAAACAAAGATGAAGTAATCTCCTACTGTTCTTCCCTGTATGCTAAAACTTCTGAAATGCAGGCACATTTATATAAAATATTAAAAGACAGAGACAATCTCGCCGACACCTATATCAAGCCCTTTGAGGCACTTTTACTTCACGGAAGAAGTGAAAAGCTTTCCTCTTCCTGCTTTGGTTATGTTCGACTTGAGCCTCCAATCTATGAAAAGGGACACATTATCCGTGGGGCTATTGTCTCACTAATCCCCTCAGGATCTGCCAGTGAGGTGGCGGCTCCTGTTACCAGTGAAGTTATTGGCGCTTTGTTAGAGGAACCAAAGTTATTGAAGGCACTGCAGCAGTTGAATAGGGAAGATTTTACGAAACAGCTTGAGGAAGTGCTGCTTAGATTTTATAAATCAACAGTACAGATGCGGTTGCATTTGAAAACAAATAGTACGGAAAAAGTGTGATTTTCACTTCTAAGACAGACGCCTTCATTCTCTTTCCCAAATTTTTCCAACTAATTCGCAGGGTTTAGAACAAACAGAATCCCCGAAGTCCATAGCATGTAAAAATACACCTTAGAGTAAGCTCTTAATGCGGTCAAGCATCAAGAGCAGTGATACGAAGCATTTTTATATACTATGGACTTCGGGGATTCGTCCGTCTTATTCACCCTTACTAAGATAGAAGAAATCCTTCTGTTGATTATCTTTCCCAAACAGATTATTGTATTCGAGCAGATTATACTCATGTATCAGGTCATAATATGGAGATTTTTTATCGTCTACCTCATAAAACTTTCCATTTTTATCCCAATATCCAATCGCATTGATTGCCGGAATTTCTTCCCTAAGTTTCGTCAGATATTTAAGGTAACCTGTCTTTTCCATTCCTGTAACTTCCGCAAGATAAGTGGAAAGATAATTATTGCTGGTTCGTTCTACATTTTCTTCTTTAATGTCATAATTTGCCCAGATTAAAAATGGAACTTTGTAGAGCTGTTCTAAGTCTTCTCCCTCTAACTTCTGAATATCAGTATGAAGCAGGCGGTTATAAAATGTTTCATCTAAGTCCGGCTGATGATCTCCAAAGAATACGATAACTGTCGGTTCATCTACTTTTTCAAAATAATGAACAAGTTCTTTTAAGGCTTTATCAGACATTTTTATCATGTTCAGATATTGCTCTGCTTTAGAATAAGACTGCAAGTCACCCTCTATCTGCACATCATCTCCTGTTTCTAATGTGCTTCCATCATAGCTTCCATGGTTCTGCATCGTTACATTAAATAAGTAAAATGGCTTGTCTTTGTCTGTACGGTTTTCATAAAGGCTAATAAGCTTTTTATAATCTTCTGAATCAGTAATATGATAATTTACCGTATCCGTAAATACAGAAAAGTTATCGGAAGTATAGAATTTATCAAATCCCATTAACGGATATACTTTATATCTGCTATACCCTGTCTTATAAAACGGATGCAATGCATAGCATGGACTATAGCCCTGATTCTTTAACGTATACGTTAATCCAGCTGTCTTACTTCGCAGGAAAAGCTGATATGGTACAGAATTATCTGGTAGAAATGCAAGTGTATTGCCTGTCATAAACTCGAATTCTGAGTTTGCAGTATTACCACCAAATACAGAAGAGTATGTATAGCCTTTAATCGTATTTTTCGTTAATTTGCGGAAAAATGGCATATAATCCTGAGAAACCTGTAAATCTCCTACCGCCTTTAAATCCGCAAATGATTCATTCATAATTGCAATTACGTTTGGCTTTTTCGTTGTTTTCTTTTGTGTTGCTGTATTTTGTGTTTGTGTACTTGAAGAAACCTGTGTATCGGATGTTTGTGTGCCCACTTTTGCAGAAGTTATAGCTGCCGATGCGTTTGTTACCGATGTAGTAGTTTCTGCATTTTTTATTGTAGATGTTGCATTTGCCGATGTATTTTCTGTGCTTGTATTATTTTCCTGTGTTTCTGTAGACTCATTTTCCGTATATTGTTTTGTAATTTTTTTCACTGCATTTACGGAATAGCCTTCCGGCTGTGTCACATGAAGATATCCAAATGTTCGCATCGTCGTAAGTAATGTTCCATAATAACGGTACTTATACTGTGGACGGTACACGCGAAAATCAACTCCAATATTTTCCAGATAATCGCTATATACATAGACTTGTGTAAATCCGGCAAATATCATACAGGATACAAGTGTATAAATGATTCTTCCTTTCCATTTAAACAGCTTTACTTTATCAAGTTTCAAAAGAAGGGCAACCAGAACAAGAGCCATGAGAAAATACTCTGCCGTATCGACATCAATCTGTACCTGGTAAGTATTTGCTACTGAAACTGCCGTTACAAATGAGTAAATGTCCGATGCAATAAATGACATACTTCGGAATAACGTCAGTTCATAATTCAAAATTCCAAATACAGCTGTGACGATAATCATGCATATAGATGCACCTCTGATACTGTTAAAGATTAGTAAAAACAACACGTAAATCACATAGTAAACAATAATATCCAACACCAGATATAAAAATGGAATACTGAAAATTGGTACCCAAAACTGTGCATCATTATAAAACTCCAGCCACAAAAAGGCTATAAATGGTGTGGCAGCTCCTGCAATATACGTTAAAATCTTATTTACCTCTGCTGAAAAATGAATTTTTTTCACAGTCAGGAAAATGAGAATTACCCATAATCCACCACAGATTATTAAAGAATCTGCATAGAAACGATCAAAAAAATTCGGAGCTTCTGGATTATAATATAAATCCGGTTGTACAAAAAAGGCAACGGCCAGTAAAAAATCTAAAACCAGCAAAAAATTCCTTCCATGTTTCCCCTTGAAGAAATTTCTAATTCCCGCCTTTCTCTTTTTTAGTTTATTCATCTTAATTCATTCCAACCTTTCATTTTTCTCCCTTTTTCCCGAAGAAAAAATCTTTTTCATCTGTCCCTTTAATGACAACCCAAATAATATCACAGATTGTTCATTAAAACAAAACCTTTTTAATTCAATTTATAATAAAAATAAACTCAGGAAACAAAATATCCCTCTCTTGTCTCCTGAGTTCTTTTACCAAATTGTTTAATCCATCGTCAGCAATTCTTGTAATCTGCTGATTATTTAAAATTATCTCATGCAAAAATCTTATTTCCCATTTTGCAGAAAAAATATGCCATCAACTGAGCTCTGCCTGAGAACTTCTCACCATCTAATAACCTTTCCAGAAGCTTTCTATCCGCAAATAATGGTTGGATATATTCATCTTCTTCTGTCTGTGGATTAAATTTTCCCTCCACTTCTGCCATAATGACCCATGCAGAAGAATCACTCAAATCTGGGGCGGCGTAAGCTGGCGGAAGTATTTTGTAGATTTTTTTAATATGAAGACCAGTTTCTTCCCTAAGTTCTCTCTTGGCACATTCTTCCACAGACTCACCTGGCTCAGAATGTCCTGCTGGCATATTATAAATAAACTGGTTCACACCCATGCGGAACTCTCGCAACAACAAAAGTTCATCACCCCGGAAACCAACAATTACAACACCCGAAGCTTTCTGACCGATTTCCTCCGGCTTTTCGTAATCAAAATTACTTACCATTTCATAAAGCTTTTCATTACCTTTGGTGTTGGTGTAATTCAATGTATAGCTCTTTAAAAAATGCGTATCACGGGTTTTAGTCATGAAATTTAATAGAGGCACTTTCTTTTCACACATAAATAATCCTTTCTAATTTGTCGAATTAGGAACAGACACCACTAAAAAGAATAAGTAACCGGATTGCCAGAAGTAATATTGAACGGTTCAATCCAATCACAAATATCTTCACAGCGGCATCTGTCATCTACTCAACAAATCAGAGTTAATCCAGCATTTCTTTCAGAATCTGATTAACCATCGCTGGATCTGCTTTACCTTTCATCGCCCTCATTGTCTGGCCTACGAAGAATCCCATAGCCTTTTTCTTTCCAGCTTTGTAATCCTCTACAGACTTTGGATTATTGGCAACAATTTCTTCGATTACTTTTCGCAATGCACCTTCATCATTGACTGTCTTTAATCCATTTTCCTCTACATAAATTTCTGGGTCTACATCCTCATCAAAGATTGCCTCGAATACCTTCTTTGCTACTTTACGGTTGATAGCTCCAGATTCAATCATCTGAATCATTTTTACAAGGTTTGCAGGGCTGAAATGAATGTCTGTTGCTTCCATTTCTTTTTCTTTTAAGAGACGCATAATGTCTCCCATAATCCAGTTGGATACTTCTTTTGCCGCTGCACCAAGTTCGATACAGGATTCAAAAAGATCCGTAAGTGTTTTATCCTCTGTGATGATATTAATGTCATATTCAGGAAGACCGAACTGTTCTCTGTAACGTGCCTGTTTTTCATCACGGAATTCTGGCTGACGACTGCGGATTTCGTCTAACCATTCGTCAGAAATTACGATTGGAGTAAGGTCTGGTTCTGGGAAATAACGATAATCCTGTGCGTCTTCTTTGGAACGCATTGGGTAGGAGTATTCTTTGTCATCATCCCATCTTCTTGTTTCCTGAACTACTTTTTTACCATCTTCGATTAAGTCAATCTGACGCTCCATCTCGCCCTCGATTGCTCTTGAGATTGCGCTGAAGGAGTTTAAGTTCTTCATTTCTGTTCTTGTTCCGAACTCTTCTGCTCCAACTTCACGGACAGATAAGTTTACATCTGCTCGCATGGAACCTTCCTGAAGCTTACAGTCAGATGCTCCAAGATACTGGATAATCATACGAAGCTTTTCAAGGTAGGCGATAACTTCTTCTGCAGAACGCATATCTGGCTCAGATACAATTTCAATTAAAGGTACACCGCTTCGGTTAAAGTCTACTAAAGAGTTACCTGTAGATGGGTCGTGTACTAACTTTCCTGCATCTTCTTCCATATGAATCTCATGGATTCGGATATTTTTCTTTCTGCCATCTACATCAATCTCTACATGTCCATTGCGGCAGATTGGAAGATAGAGCTGAGAAATCTGATAGTTCTGTGGGTTATCCGGATAGAAATAATTCTTACGGTCAAACTTGCAGTACTGAGTGATTGTACAGTTTGTTGCAAGACCTACGGCTGTTGCATATTCTACAACCTGTTTATTAAGTACAGGCAGAGAACCTGGCATTCCAGTACATACAGGACATGTATGTGTATTTGGTGCACCACCGAAAGCTGTGCTGCATCCACAGAAAATCTTTGTTTTTGTGGCAAGTTCTACATGAACTTCCAGACCAATGACGGTTTCATATTGTTTACTCATTCTATTTTTCCTCCTTTCCGCTCAGACTCCAGTTTGTGAATTCACGGCTCTGCTCAAATGCATATGCTGCACGAATGATATCTTTCTCTTTAAAACAGTCACCGATGAACTGGATACCAATTGGAAGGCCTTTGCTGTCAAGACTTCCTGGAACACTGATTCCTGGAAGACCTGCAAGGTTTACGGAAATAGTATAAATATCACCAAGATACATTTTAATTGGGTCGCTTAAGCTGTCACCAAGCTTTGGTGCAGTTGTTGGAGCTGCCGGTCCTAAAATGACATCATATTTTGCAAATGCTTTATCAAATGCCTGTTTAATTAATGCTTTTGTACGAAGTGCCTTTAAGTAATATGCATCGTAGTAACCAGAACTTAATACGAAAGAACCAAGCATAATTCTTCTCTTTACCTCAGGACCAAATCCTTCAGAGCGAGTCTTTTTATACATGTTGTGAAGTCCTTCGTAGCTTTCTGTCCGATATCCATATTTTACACCGTCAAAACGGGCAAGGTTGGAGCTTGCTTCTGCAGAAGCGATAACATAGTATGCAGGAATCGCATACTGAACAAGACTTAAATCAAATTCTTCTACGATAGCTCCTTTTTCCTCTAACTTCTTTGCTGCATCAAGAACAGCTGCCTTTACTTCTTCATCAAGTCCCTCTCCCATGTAATCTCTAGGAATACCGATGTGCATTCCCTTTACATCATCTGTTAAAGCAGAGGTAAAATCATAGTCTTCTCTCTTTACAGAAGTGGAATCTTTCGGGTCGTGAGAAGCAATTGTTTCAAGAATCGTTGCACAGTCTGTCACGTCTTTTGCCATTGGTCCAATCTGATCAAGAGAAGAACCATAAGCGATAAGACCGTAACGAGAAACCGTACCATACGTAGGCTTCATTCCGACAATACCACAGTAAGAAGCTGGCTGACGGATAGATCCACCAGTATCAGAACCTAACGCATAACTACACTCTCCTGCAGCAACTGCTGCGGCAGAACCACCTGAAGAACCACCTGGTACATGCTCTGCATTCCATGGATTCTTTGTTACACCGTAATGAGAAGTCTCTGTTGTACTACCCATAGCAAACTCATCCATGTTTGTCTTACCAATAATAAGGGCACCAGCCTTTTCCAGATTCAGAACTGCTTCTGCTGTATAAGTAGGTTCAAAATTTTCAAGAATCTTGGAACTACAAGTTGTGCGAGTTCCCTTTGTACACATATTGTCTTTGATTGCAACTGGCACACCAGCAAGAGGACCTGTAAGAGTTCCATCATCAATCTTCTTCTGAAGTTCCTCTGCCTTTGCCTGCACTGCTGCTCTTTCATGTACCGTTACATAACAGTTAAATTTATCTTCTAAAGCGTCAATTGCATCCATAGCTGCATTGGCAGCCTCTAAAACAGATACTTCGCCCGCTTTAATTTTTTTACCCAGCTCAACCGCTGTATAATCCATCAAACCCATGTCTTTCCTCCTAATCAAAAGTTTTAGGAACTACAAAAGCTCCCTCTTTTGCTTCTGGTGCATTCGCCAGAATCTCATCTCTGTCATCTCCATTAGTCACAATGTCTTCTCTAAACACATTATTTACAGGAAATACATGACTCATCGGCTCTACTCCACTGGTATCAAGTTCGTTCAATGTATCAATATAGTCAAGCATATTTGCCATATCCTTCTTAGCCTGTTCCTTCTCCTCTTCGGAAAGTTCAAGTTTGGCAAGGATACCGACATATTCGATTGTCTCATCTGAAATTATATTTGCCATATTTATTCTCCTTATTATTTTTACAACTATCTCTAATTTTTGAATTTATCATATTTACTATCTATAATCAAGTATATTGTGACATCTTAGTGACTGCCTCCGCTACCTCCAAAGTCATCAGTACCACCGCAATCACTGCTACTGCTCTCAGTTTCTCTCTTGGTTCTTGTAACGTGAGAGTGTAAGAAAATATCCTGCTTATCATTTAACTTCACACCATCTTTTTTCACATAGGTAGACTTCTTTACGGTATCCCTACCTACGGAGCTGGAAAGCTGGAACACTATAAAGGCAATTGCTGCAACAAGACAGCCAAGTGCCACCCATAACGGTTTAATATTTATATGGAAAAGAGGGCTCTTCTGTGTCTCGTCTGCCAGTAAATTTATCAACCGTGTATAGGCTTTATAAGGGTCTTTATTCACAATATCATTGGTTTTATCCACAATATAATCTGTATTATCTTTGGATAACTTATCTTTTACTGTGCCACGGGTCGCAAGCCAGGTATATCTGGTTTCCCAATCATCTACATAAATCGCACCACTTCCAATCGGCTTATCCCAGCCGATTTTGTTCTCTTTATAATAATTCTGTGCATAGTCACGAAGCTTTTCCATCGTGTCAAGACTCGCTTCATTCGTTGTCATAAGAACGATATCTCCACCAATAAGCTCTTCTTTTTCCGCAATTAAAGCCTCTAGATTCGCTTCTTCCTCATCGGTAAGCACATCTGCATCGTCAAAGACTCTCTTTGTCAGCGTACATTCTGTATTATTACGAGGTTCCATATTCGTATATACATGGCTATCAAGCTTTTTCCCAACCAGCCCCATCAAAATTCCAAGTATGACAACAAATATTAATATTCCACGGTATACCTTTGCCATTTATAACACCCCCAATAAATAAAGTAACATTTCTATAGCGAAGAACAATGAACCAAATACAGCGACAAACCATGCAATAATCTTACCGGTACTCGTCGGTGCTTCTCCTACTGCCTTGCCTGTCTGTCCGTTTACATAGAACTCATAATTCTTTCCCTGATAACGATACACATAACGCCATACCGGGAGAAAAGAATAAAAAGATTCCTTTTCCGTACTCTTTTTATCATTTATAATTGGCCTTACCGCATCATATTCTATATTGTAACTTCTGAGATACTTTTGACTATACTTATCTGCTTTTTCCCTGGCTCTTGGCAAAAGCGTATTTTTATCTTCATCATAAATCTCAGTCTGAAATCCAGAAAGATATTTTGCATCAAAATCTCCAAGTTCTCCATATTTATATGGTTCCATAAGATCCATCATCTTATCAGGCATTGCCTTAGAAGCATCTACCGGAATCTTGTCATAATCTACATCAAAATCTCTTAAAATTCGATATGTACTTGTCTCTGTACAATCGTAATCTCCCTCTGTCCAGGTTCTTATCTTATCAGCCTCTCCTTCAAAATGGACATGTGAGTGTAAATCATACATCCAAAATGGCACATACAGGCCTTCCATTGATTCTATCGTAGAAGCCGCACAGAAATTTCCAGGAAGAAATAACTTTTTAGCAAATCTTTCTTTCAAAATGTCCAATGCCTTATATTTATCAAGTGCAAAAGGTAAAACCAGATTTGGTTCATACTCTTTTTCCATCCGATCTTCAAAAATAACATATGTTCCACAATATGGACATTTCAGTGATAAATCAATCTCTTCAGCCTCAATCTGTGCCCCACAGTTATTACATGTATGTAACTTCTCCTGTGCTATCTTCTCTGATTCTCCTGTGTTGCCACAGCTTTCACACACCATTGCCTTCTTCTTTGGGTCATAAATTACATTACCACCACAACTTTTACAGCGATAAAACATAGGATCCCCCTTTCTTAAAAAATTACCAACTACTTAACATAAAAATATTATAACTATTTCGCCAATTAAATCTAAATTTTGACAAAACCTTTATTCTTTTGTAATTTTTCTACCTCTACTATATGGTTTTTTCCAAAAAAAAGCAATAAAAAAATAGTAATTTGTCGGGGGAGAGATGAACAAACAGCTCCCGACGGGAGCGTCTCTTTTGCCTGCGGCAAACTCCTATTTATGCTTCGCTACTACTAATGGTATTTGTTCTTTTTCTGCTTTTTTGATATATTCCTTCTCGATTTTAGAATCTGTGATAATCTTATAAGCATCTTTTACCGGGCAGATGACAGAGACATAGCCTGCTCCAAATTTGCTACTGTCTGCGAGGACATAAACTTCTCGTGCAGATTTGAAAATTGCCCGTTTTACCTGCATCTGTGGGGTTGCAATCGAGGTCAGACCCACATCAAAGTTGATACTATATACGCCGATAAAGGCTTTATCAACATGGAACTGTTCCATATGCTGAATAGCTACATCGCCCATTGTTGCAGCAAGATGTCCACCCACATAACCACCAACCATGTATAATTCCACATGGCGTACGTCTGCCAGTTCATTTCCCACAAGAAGGGAGTTGGTTACGACTGCCAGTCTCTTTTCTGGATGTGCCTTTATGTGAAGTGCCAGATAAAAACTGCTTGAGGCATCGTCAATGATAATCGTATCTCTGTCCTCGATATATTCGTAGGCACAGGCTGCGATTTCTTTCTTTTTTTCGGTATTGCGGTAAACGCTTTCTGCTGTGTATTTATGTTCTGCCTTTTTCTCTAGACTGACCGCTCCACCATGTATTCTTTGTAAAAGACCTTCTGCTGCCATATCTCTAATATCGTTACGAATCGTCACCTCTGAGCAGTTCAATTCCTTGCTAAGGTCTGCAACTTTCACTTTTCCCTCTTCAGTTACTTTCTGTAATATCAGGCTCCGCCGTTCCTGTAACATTTCTTTCCACTCCTTGCCCGAAAATTTATCTGAAATAGATTTATTTGAAATGTACTTTGCCTGGTCCAAGTTTTTGTGCTGTCATCGTCATAATTGGTACAAATTTATCGCCAAAATCTGCTTTGGGTACAATGATAGCCTGTTCCTCCTCATAATAAAATCCTATCGTCTTCGGCGTTGTTACTACTTTCTGAATCTGCTCCCACGCATATTTTTCTTCATTTTCTGCATAGGAAACGCTAATCCCCTCTTCATTAAATAATAACTCGTTAGATACGCAGTATCTCTCTATCAATTTAACTTGATTTTTCGCACGATATCGCAGTAAAACCGGTGTATATCCAATGAAAATAGCTGCTGCCAGTAAATAAAATGGCACACGGGAAAGTTCGGTTTTCCTTGCGATAAACATAATGATTCCCATAAATGCGATTGCCAGACCAAGTATATTGGTTAGAAATCCTGAAAACTTTGAATAAGTATGATACAAAGTAAAATCAAATAAATATTGTTCTGTCATTTGGACTGTAATTCTTTCTTCCATAAACTTCTCCATATATAACCATTCATAAACACATATTCACTATATACACGTTGTCATTAAATCATAAAACCAGACTATCAAAAGCACATTTTATATCTACCTGCCATATGCATATTATAAATTCATTACAAAGCAGAAATAATTGTAGTGCGTTTTCTACATCTATGTTGTAATCACGTATTATAAATAGTCTCTTAAATATCTTCTAAATAGTTACTTCTACATCATTTTATATAAGAAAGAAGTCCTCCTGTATTGTATCATACAGAAAGACTTCCTTCCACAGATTCTAATAATTTTATGCTTCTTCTACTTTTTCTCCCGCTACTTTGTAATGTGCCCAACCTTCCGGTGAGTAAATACCTTTCTGCTTTTTCTGCATCATTTTATCAAAGAACGCTGTGATAAAAGGAATGAGGAACAGTGTGATAATTGAAGCAGTAGCACACTGTGCCGTTGCCATGTCAACATATGGTGCCATTGTCGGATCTGCTTCTGCAACTGCTGCCGGAGTCATAGCAGAGTTTAATGCAGTAGTACCAATTGCTGCTCCCATTGCATTTTTCTCTTTTTTAGGCAGGAATATATTAATTACATAGAAGAAAATAACCGCTGTTGCTGCAGAGATGAGTCCGAGTACGATACCAGATGCCCCTGCTTTAAGGATTGTTGTAATATCGGTTTTAGCTCCGATGGAAATTGTCATGAAAAATGTAACGATAGGCTGTGCCGTTGCACAGGCTTTCTTGAATCCTTCGTCAAGATTTCCCCAGATAAATCCGATTAAAATTGGAACAATTGTTGCTACAAGTGACATAAATGGAATTGATGCAAGTCCTGTTGCGCCAAGTGCAACCAATGTAAAGAATGGACCATCATTTAAGGCCAGGATAGATACCGCTCCTGTATCTGTCGCATTACCAAACTGTGAAGATAAGGAAATGTAAAGGGAACTATTTGAATTGGTAATTGCTGCAATCATAACGAACGGTGTAATTCCTAAAAATCCTGCAGGACCGCATATTTTTCCTACAACCAAGCCAAGGATAACACCTAATACAAACTTTACACTGGTCATAACAACACCTTTATACAGAGGCATTCCTACCTGACGTATATTAATAGATGCACCGCACACAATGAGGAAAAATCCCATCATGCAGGCATTTCCTTCATAAAATAATGCAGTAACATATCCACCAATCTGAAATACCTGCGGCACAAATGTTGCAAGTAATACTGCGATAACGAGTGGGATGATAACCAGTCCCCCCGGAAGATTTTTCATTTTATTTAATAAATCAAGGTCTTTTTTCTTTATCTGTTCATTTACTTGTTCATTCATCTTTTCTTTCATTTTCCTTCTCCATTACACGCTACTTGCGTGCTCTCTCATCAAACAATCTGTTTACAATGTCACAAGCTGTATTATCATTACCTGTCAGTCCACCTTTGCCCACGATTGGAAGTCCACTGTACGGACTGCCAATCAGTCGGCCGATATCTGTCTGCGGAATTACATAATCAACAACTTCGATACATTCCACCCCTAGCTGATAACAAACATTCACCATTGTATCTCCGCCGGTTGTATAAATTCCCGCTACTTTTTCTTTTCCCGAACGTCCGAGTACTAACTGTATGATCGTTCCAAGTCCCGCATTAATACGGTTCGCACTCATTCCATCTGCATAACCTCTCTTTGCATCCTCTTCTTCAAGATTTAATAAATCACCATGTAACGCTGTCTCAAATAAAATGGCTCTCGGCGGAACATCTCTGTCCATAAGCTCTGCCGCCTTTGTGATTGCCTTATCTACTTCACATAAAGCATCCTCTCCACCTTCAATGAGTGGAATCGGGTCTACGCTGACTCTGACATGACGCTCATCCTCACAAAGAACTTCCATCTGCTTCTTTGTAACCGGTGTCGCACTTCCCGCTGCGATAAGTACCGTTTTCCCTTCCTCATTTCCTTTTGGTGGAAGATTTGCTTCTTCTTTTCCGATAATATTTCTATAGTAAGCAAGTTTTGATGTAAATGGTCCCGGGTCTACAGATACCACGTTCCACTCTAAGGAAATACAAGCCTGTGCGATATTTTCCACGTCCTCTAATGTAATCGCATCCACGACAAGTACTTTCGCCCCATTTTCTCTTTCTTCTATAAGAGCATTCTTGATTGCTTCCTGACCGGCTAACACTTTATCTAAAGTAACCAAACCGACCTGTCTTTTTGTCTGACTCTGCAAAAGCTTTGGTATATAATTTTCTTTTACCGGTGTTCTTACATCCTGTGCTACTGGTGTATTAATAAGTGCTACTCCATCTATGACAGAGTAGCCGCCAACTAAAATTCTGCGAGACTGTGGCATGGCAGGAACGACTATCGCTACCGCATCCTCATCAAGCTGGTCTAACATCGCATCGATCTCTACTCCAATGCCCCCTCGCATCGTTGTATCAATTCGCTTCTGAAAATATTTCACTTTCATACTTTTCAATGCGATAGTTGCATCTTTTACTTTGTCATAAGCTTCATCTGCTGGGAGAGGACGGCTGTTACTGCTGATAATAATCGCATCCAGCTCATCTAATTCCTCTGCTTTTGTTGCAGCTTCCACGTTAAAAAATACCGCTGTTCTTGCTTTACTTCTTGCTAGTAACACCCCTGTTGTCGTTGCCCCGGTAAGATCGTCTGCTACTGATCCAATAAGTGGCATAGCTGATTCCTCTCTTTCTATCTGTTTATTCTTTGCTTCTTGCTATCACTTTCTCTTCCGCTTCTTTATCAACTTTAGTTAATCCTTATAGATTAGTTGTTTTTCGCAAGCTGTTTTGCCGCATATTCCGCAACAACCTTTGTAGACTCAATCAAACTTACACAATCTGCAATTCCCTTACCAGCAATGTCAAATGCTGTTCCATGGTCTACAGAACTTCTGATAAATGGAAGCCCGAAAGTCAGTGTAACAGACTTTTCAAAATCTAAAGTCTTACAGGCGATATGTCCCTGATCATGATACAGAGAAAGAATGGCATCATATTTACCCGACTTTCCGATATGGAATACGGAGTCTGCCGGACAAGGACCAACTGCATTAATTCCCTTTTCTTGTGCAGCCTTTACTGCTGGTCCGATATCTGTGATTTCCTCTGTTCCAAATAATCCATTATCTCCGTTATGTGGATTCAGACCTGCTACTGCAATCAGCGGATTCTCAATTCCAACTTTACGAAGTTCCTTATCAATATTTATTACATTTTCAAGAATAACTTCCTTTGTAGCATAATGACACGCATCTACTAAAGACATATGACGACTTACAAAAAATACTCTTAACTTATGGCAGGAGAACATTGTTAACGCATATGGAGAATGTGTCTGATTCTGGTAAATCTCTGTATGTCCTGGTTCTTTAATTCCGATTAACTTGATTGCTCCTTTATGAATCGGAGAAGTAGAAACCGCATCTACCTTCTTAGCCATTCCAAGTTCAATCGACTTCATAATCCAGTCAATTGCCATCTGACCTGCAAGTTCCTGAACCTCACCCCATTTGATAGAATCTGTATCATAATCACCAGTTTCAAGAACATCTACAACACCATATTCGTACTTTGCTTCTGAAGGATCCTCGATTTTATTGTACTTTAATTCTTTTCCAAGTACCTTTGCCGCTCTGTCAAGAATAGCAATACTTCCAATCACAAATGGTTTACAACATTCATGAATTCCTTTATCAAGCATAGTTCCTACTACAATCTCCGGTCCGATACCTGCAGGGTCTCCCATTGTAATTGCTGTTACTGGTTTAAAAACTTTTTCGCTCATCTTTCATTTTCCTTTCGTTTTATATTTATATTTTATTTCGTTTTCTTTTTGTTTATGGATTAATTTTATAATAGGCTTTCGTTTTTTTCAACTATTTTTTATAAATTCGGAATTTTATATAGATTATATAAGGCTGTTTTATGCAGTTTATATAGTTTTTATCGCATTTGACTTTCGTTTTCTTTCGTTTTTTCATTTATGTTCTATTTAACATTTTAATTCATTAAGAAATAGTAATTTGCCGCAGGTAAAGTGAAAAAGGCACCAAAAAAATTATTTCATTTTGTGACTTTGTGCTGTGGAATTTTGACCATAGAAACTTCGGACTGCTTTTTCCGAAGTTTCTGCTTTATTGGGCAAAATGGAACGTTTAGCACAACGGAACAAAATGAAATAATTTTTTTGGTGCCTTTCTAAGTTCTTCTGGCACTCTGGCCGCACGTTCTTCTCTAGCAGCGTCTGTTCAGCTCCACAGATTACTATTTATCATATTTTTTCTATTCTTCTCATAATTATAGAAAACCCACTATTCTAAAAGGATGTGCTTTTTTGAACTATTATTTTAATTATTTGAAACGTATTTCAAAATATAACCCCTGCACTTTTTTCCTGTTCTTTATTATCCCTATCCTTTTTATATTTCTCACTAATTCCTGTTACATAAGCACCTACGCCTTTTCAAAGGCAGAAATAATCAGAAATTACAATATGGATGCATATCTCTCAGAAGGTATTTTTCAAATATACTCCAACGCATTAACACAAAATAACATATCGAAAACTTCTACCCCTGATGAACTTTCCTCGCTCCATGCAAAGGCAGCTATTCTTATGGACGGAGATAATCAACGGGTTCTATTTGGTAAAAATGAAGAAAAAGAACTCCCTATGGCGAGTACAACTAAGATTATGACCTGTCTGTATGCAATTGAACATGGAAATCTTTCAGATAAGGTCACTTTTTCACGAAGAGCAACTTCTGCTCCAAAAGTAAGACTTGGTGCTAAGAGTGGTTCACAGTTTTTGTTATCAGATTTACTCTACGCATTAATGCTAGAATCCTATAACGATGTTGCTGTCGCAATTGCAGAACATATTGGGGGCTCTGTGGAGCAATTTTGTGCTGATATGACACAGGAAGCAAGAGATTACGGTTGTTATTACACTTCTTTTGAAACTCCAAATGGACTAGACAGTGCCAAACATTATACGACCTGTCATGATCTTGCTCTATTAACTTGCCTTGCTTTAAAAAATGATAATTTTTGCAAAATTATTAAGGAGCAATCTTTTTCTATTAAGGAATTAAAAAATGGGCAATCTTACTCCTTAAATAACAAAAATCTTTTTCTAACTTCCTACAACGGTGCAATTGGTGTAAAGACTGGATATACAAACAAGGCCGGATATTGTTTTGTCGGAGCAGTAAAAAAAGACGGACATTATCTGCTTTCAGTTGTCTTAGGAAGTGGCTGGTATCCTAACCGTCACTATAAATGGGAGGATACAAAAAAACTAATGGACTATGGGATGAAAAATTACGGCAAAAAAGAAATCCCTTTAAATCAGGGAATCCCGGCTAAACTCCCGGTAAAAAGCGGGTGCAAATCTACTTGTACTCTTTCTGTTCCAAAGCCCGTCAATTTAAATGTATCACCTTCCGAAAAAACTAAATGTATTATCAGTCTTCCGACAACCTTGACTGCTCCTGTTCAAAAAGGTACTGCTGTCGGTTCTGTTGCACTCTATATCGATTCAAAATTATATCGCAGTTATCCGATATATGCCAAACAAAACATAAAAAAACTAACATTCAGTTACTGCTACAAAAAGGTGTTTTTCTATCTAATTCATTTAGAACGTATTTGAAAAAAGATGCGAATTGCTAATTTACTATTTAATTCGTTCTAAATCTAGCCAAAGCACAGAAGTCCGGCGACTGCATATACAGTTGTCGGACTTCGTCCGTTGTTGCTAATGAATTAAATAGTAAACCAGTAGCACATTTTTCCTTTCTATGCTAGAATAATGTCATTCTGAATTGCAAGTCATTAATCAACCTGTGACTTTCGATTCAATAATCACTATATGAAAGGACTTTATTTATGAAACGCAAAGCATTAAAGTATGCCTTCCCGTATACCCTGCCAATCTGTGCTGGATTTTTATTTTTGGGAATGTCTTACGGTTTTTTTGCTAGCAGCAAGGGATTTTCTTTTATTTATCCTCTCTGCATGAGTATGTTCATTTTTGCCGGTTCTATGGAATTTGTGACAGTAAGCCTGCTTTTAGCTTCTTTTAATCCCGTTTATTCTTTTTTACTGACATTGATGGTAAATGCAAGACATCTTTTTTATGGAATTTCTATGCTAGATATTTATAAAGATTATAAAGGAATTAAGAAGTTTTATCTGATTTATGGAATGTGTGATGAATCTTTTTCTATAAACTGTGCCGTCACCCCACCACCGGAAATTGACCGGGAATGGTTTATGGTATGGGTAACTCTGTTAAACCAGATTTACTGGGTTTTCGGAGCTACAATGGGAGCTGTACTTGGTTCTGTTATTCATTTTAATACAACTGGAATTGAGTTTGTAATGACTGCTCTGTTTTTCGTGATGTTCCTCGACCAGTGGAATGCATCAAACCGACACCTTCCTGCCTTGATTGGTGTCATATGTTCTCTTGCCTGTCTGCTTATCTTCGGAAAAAGTAACTTTATGATTCCAGCTATGGCATTGATTATCTTAAGTTTCTTCTTATGCCGAAATAGATTGGATGACTCCGATAAAATTGCAAAAACTCCAAAAACAGAATATGAAAAAACAAACGAAAGCGAGGAAAATGCATAATGACTACCACACAACAGATTATCACCATCGCCGTAGTCGTACTCGGTACAATGACAACACGTTTTCTGCCATTTATCATTTTCTCCGCAGACAGTGCTCCAGAGTTTGTAAGATTTTTAGGACGAGTCCTGCCTAATGCAGTAATTGGTCTTCTCGTCATTTATTCTTTGAAAGATTCTATTGGAGGAACAAATCACTGTATACCGGAACTTATTGCATTGGCATTTATTTTTATCCTACATAAATGGAAAAAGAATACACTGCTCAGTATTGCGGGCGGAACAATTCTGTATATGTTCCTTATACAAATGGTATTCTGAGCAATTGGGGTTTGATGTTTCTGACAATAGCTACTGAAGGACAATTCAAATTCATATTAGAAAAATTTGAGAACTCGCCAGAAGATTATAACTTTCTGATAATTTAAATGTCAAAAAGAAATTATTGTCGTATTATATATAACTCTATTTCCACTTTATACGAAAAAAAGAACCGTGTACTCAACGGTTCTAAGAGAGGAAAGTATGAAAAAAATCTATCAAAAAAATAATTCGTTGTTCTTTTGATGTATTTATCATACTGAAAATTTGTGAACAATTTGTGAGAAAAAAATGAAGATAATCTGAAGAAATACTGTCAGATAAAAAAAGAAAAGAACCGCTTCAAAACCTTTTTTCCGGACTGAACAAAAATATAAGAAAAAGAACCCCTAAAAAATTTATTAAATTTTTTAAGGGTTCTTTTTAATAATTCTTCTAGAAATCTGACCACTATGCTTCCGTAGCGGCGTCTGTTTACCTATCTTCCAATCAGAGTATTGTACAGTTCTTCATATCGTTTCTTAGAAACTCCCCATGAAAGGTCTTTTTCCATCGCTCTTGTTATCATATGATCCCAAATCTCTGGCTGTTCGAAGTAAATATACTTACTGTAGTTAACTGTATTGATGAGCTCATCTCCGTTGTAGTTGCTGAAGGAAAATCCATCTCCGGTATCCTCGAATTCATTCAGAGGCATAACAGTATCTTTTAATCCACCCGTCTCACGGACAATCGGAATCGTTCCGTAGTGGAAAGCGATAATCTGTGTTAATCCGCATGGTTCGAATAAAGATGGCATTAAGAAAGCATCTGCTGCTGCATACAGTTTATGAGCTAAATCATCGGAGTAGAGGATGTTAGCGGAAACTTTGTCGGAGTTACACCATGCATAATATCGGAACATTTCCTCATAGGAAGGATCTCCGGTTCCAATTACGACAATCTGTGTATTATCATCAATGAGACGATCCATTGCATAACGTACGAGGTCAAGACCTTTCTGATCTGTCAGACGGGAAATAAGTCCAATCATATATTTGTTTGGATTCACTTCAAGCCCAAGCTGTTTCTGGAGTTCTGCCTTATTTGTAGCCTTTCCTTCTCTATGGTTATACTCTGAATAGTTCCGATAAATCTTTGGATCATTGGACGGGTCATATAAAGAGTAATCAACACCATTTACAATACCGAAAAGGCTCTGATTACGTGCACTTAACAGTCCATCTAAACCTTCGCCGTAATATGCGGTCTGAATCTCCTGTGCGTAAGTATTACTTACTGTTGTAACAAAGTCAGAGTAAACGATTCCACCTTTGAGCATGTTCGCATCTTTCTTGAACTCTAATTTATCTGGTGTAAAGAGATAATCTGGAAGTCCGCTTAAACCCTTCATAGTCTCGATATCCCATACACCCTGGAAACGAAGGTTATGGATTGTCATCATTGTCTTAATGCCCCAGAAGAATGGGTTAGCCGCAAATTCTGTCTTTAAATAAACTGGAATTAATCCTGTCTGCCAGTCATGACAATGGATCAGGTCTGGGCGGAAGTCGATAACAGGAAGGATAGAAAGAACTGCTTTACAGAAGAAAGTAAATCTCTCTACGTCTGTTCTCGTATCAGAATATGGTTCCATTGCTCCAAAGTAATCTAAGTTATCAATAAAATAATAAGTAATGCCATTGTAAACGTACTTCATTATGCCCACATGTACATTTGGAATGTATGGTCCTACGCCCATATAAAAATGCGTAACATACTCAAAATTATTACGGTACTCTTCTGGAATTCCACAGTAATTTGGCATTACAACACGTACATCCCACTCATTTTTATCAAATTCTTTTGGTAATGCTCCTACTACGTCTGCGAGTCCACCAGTCTTCATAAAAGGTACGCATTCAGAAGCTGCAAACAGAATTTTTTTCATAATAATCCTCCCTGTATTATCTTAGTTTATTTTGTCATCTGTAAATAAACAAATATCAAAAGCACACAAAATCTAAATCTATAAACGATTGTATGTATCACACATACACTACGTTCTGTTGCTATCATTGAGGTACATTCCTGGCTGACTCGATTGTGTATTTTTTAATTTGTTCATTTATAGTTGTCATAATAAAATTATCAGGAAAATGCTATGACATACTCTAACATTTCCCTGTAATTTTTATGAATCTGAATAGTTATATTTTACAATAATTTTCATCAGAATACCATACTTATTTTGGTTTTTTAGGAATATTTTGTGGGCTACCATTATCTAAATCCAATAAGCTTCCTGCTTCAGCGACCTCATAATCTACTATCTCCACAGGCGCTGATTTGGAGAGTCCCTGCCCTATATATTATTTTAAACAAGTTCCAAGAAATGACTTTAAAAATTCCAGAAATTTTTCCATTTCTTCATCTGTTCCAATTGTGATTCGCAAATAATTATTAATACGAGGCTTGTCAAAGTAACGCACATAAATATCATTTTCTCTGGCTGCTTCAAATATTTTCTTTGCAGGTACTTCCGGATGGGAAGCGAAAAGGAAGTTCGCCTTTGAATCTGGGAAGGTAAATCCAAGTTTTTTCATCTCGCCTTTGAACCATTCTCTTGTATTTACAATCTTTTCTACAGTTTCTTTAAAATATGCATCATCTTCAATGGATGCGGTTCCAAGAAGGATGGAAGGGCGGTTCATTGTGTAGGAGTTGAAGGAATACTTCACATCATTTAAAGCTTTGATTAATTCTGCAGAACCCATTGCGTAACCGATACGCATTCCTGCCATGGAACGGGACTTGGAAAATGTTTGCACAACTAAAAGATTCTCGTATTTGGAGAGAAGTTCCTGTGCACTGTGTCCGCCAAAATCTACATAGGCTTCGTCTACAATAACAACTACATCCTGATTGTGAGAGATGATATCCTCAATCTCGTCAAGTGGCATCAACACGCCAGTTGGTGCATTCGGATTCGGGAATACGACTCCACCATTTTTCCAGTAGTAGTCGTCTTTTTTAATCATAAAATTTTCATCTAATGGTTTCTTATCGTATGGAATCTTGAATAAATCAGCCCACACATCATAGAAAGAGTAAGTGATATCTGGGAAAAATATCGGCTTTTCGCTATTAAAAAATGTAAGAAAAGCCATGGCGAGTACATCATCAGAACCAACTCCGACAAAGACCTGACTGCTGTCTAATCCCTTATATTTTGCGATGGCATCTACTAACATTCCAGAGGTTGGATCTGGATACAGACGAAATTCTTCTGTCTTAGCACAAATTCTCGCACACTCTTCTTTTACCTTTGGTGAAGGTGGATAAGGATTCTCATTCGTATTTAACTTTATTACATTTGCTTTCTTTGGCTGTTCGCCTGGTACATAAGGAACAACCTGTCTGATATTTTTCTTCCACTCCCGCATAGTTCTTAACGCTCCATTTCCTGTAATTTGCTTAATTTTGCTGCCTGGTCTGCTGCTGTTAAGCTATCGATAATTTCGTCGAGGTCACCATTTAAAATGTCATCAAGACGATGGAGGGTTAACTTGATTCTGTGGTCTGTTACACGTCCCTGTGGGAAGTTGTAAGTACGAATTTTCTCTGCACGGTCACCAGTACCAATCTGACTCTTACGAAGCTCTGCCTCTGCATCATGTGCTTTAGACTGCTCTAAATCATACAGACGTGCACGAAGTACTTTAATCGCTTTGTCTTTGTTCTTAAGCTGAGATTTCTCATCCTGGCAGGAAATAACGATACCTGTTGGAATATGAGTTAAACGTACAGCGGAATCTGTTGTATTTACACACTGACCACCGTTTCCGGAAGCACGGAATACATCGAATCGACAATCGTTCATATCTAACTGTACATCTACTTCTTCTGCTTCCGGCATGATTGCTACAGTAATTGTAGAAGTATGAATACGTCCGCCTGACTCCGTTGCAGGGATACGCTGTACACGGTGAACACCACTCTCATATTTTAGACGTGAATATGCACCCTGACCATTAATCATAAAAGAAACTTCCTTGAATCCTCCGATACCATTCTCATTCACATCGATAAATTCTGTTTTCCAACGTTTTGATTCTGCATAGTTTTTGTACATACGATAAATTTCCGCAGCAAATAATGCGGCTTCATCTCCACCGGCACCAGCACGAATCTCAACGATAACGTTTTTATCATCGTTAGGGTCTTTGGGAAGAAGGAGAACCTTTAATTCTTCTTCATATTGTTCTACATTTTTCTTTGCTTCGGATAATTCTTCTTTCAGAAGCTCACGCATTTCCTCGTCGTGTTCTTCCTCAAGCATCTCCACACTATCTTCAATTGTCTGTTTTGCTTCTTTATATTCTTTGTATTTTTCTACGATAGGAGCCAGCTCATTCTGCTCTTTCATCAGACTGCGGAATCGATTCTGGTCACTAACTACATCTGGTTCACTAAGTTCCTGCATAACCTCATCGAGACGTTTTACAAGATCCTCTAATTTATCAAACATCTTTATTCCTCCTGTTTTCTTGCACTTTTATAATCATTTATGCTTTTTACTTATAACCCCTACTATATATGCCCGTCACGATTCGGTCAAGTCCTGCAAGGTCTTTATGCACCTTTACTTCGGAAAATCCTCTCTCATCCATAAGACGGATTAAATCTTTTCCCTGTTCTGCCCCGATTTCAAAATAAATTCTTCCCTCTGGGTTCAGGTAATCTGGTGCCTCATTTATAATTTTTCGGTAAAAGCTAAGTCCGTCCACTTCGCCATCAAGAGCGAGACGTGGTTCGTGTTCTTTTACTTCTGGCATTAAGCCTTCAATTACTTCTGACGGGATATATGGAGGATTCGATAAAATGTAATCGAATCTGCCTTCAATATTCTCAAAAAGATTTCCTCTTATTAAGGTAACATCTGCACCTAAGTTGTCTGCATTCTTTTTTGCCACAGATAATGCTCCCTCGGAAATGTCTGCAAGCGTCACTTCTGTATCTGGAGAAAGTTTTGCTACGGAAATACCAATGCAACCGCTTCCGGTGCATAAATCTAACACTTTTACTTTTGTTGATTTCCGCTCTGACTTTTTGTTATCTGCACCACACTTCTCACAATGTTGCATGCCATAATTTCCATCATATTTTACCGTATTTTCTTTCGAAACATTCTCACCATGGTCTGCTTCCGAATACTCCTGTCCTAGCTTAACCTTTTTCTCCCGAATTGACTCCACCGCCAGCTCCACCAGACATTCCGTATCTTGTCTTGGAATCAGCACTCTCTCATCGACATAAAAATCATATCCCATAAATTCACATTCACCCATGAGATACTGTAAAGGTACTCGCTGCTCTCTTTGTTTCAGAGCTCTTTCTAACTCTTCTAAAAGTTCTTCTTTTACTTTCCCATCCGGGTTCATATAAAATTCAGCTCTATCGATATGAAGCTTCCAGTCAAGAAATGCCCAGCTCTCATATTCAAAATCTTCAATCCCTACATTTTGCAGTCGTTCTCGTATATTTATTAAAACTTCCCGGATTGTCATTCTCAGTCCTCCAGTTCGCCGTTATGCATTGCCCGAAGATACTCTCTCCAGTCAAAAACGCCTTCTACTGCCTTGATAGCAACTTCCATCATTTCTTCGTCCGGCTCTCTTGTTGTAAAATACTGAAGATATAATCCTGGCTTGCTTAACGTATTCACAATCTTCGAATCGTTTCTTCCTGCCAGACGGATAAATTCATAGGAAATACCTGCCACTACCGGAACGAGTAAAATTCTAAGCACAAACTTCCATAATAAACTGTCTACACGAATAAACATAAACACGACAATGCTGACAATCATAACGATAAGCAGGAAACTGGTTCCACATCGTTTATGAAGCCTTGAATACTTTTTAATATTCTCCGTTGTCAGTTCTTCGCCATGTTCTAAGCAGTTAATCGTTTTATGCTCTGCTCCGTGATACATGAATACTCGCTTTATATCTTCCATTTTAGATATGAGCCATATATAAAGAAGAAATAATGCTACTCGGATAATTCCTTCTATGAGTGTCCTTATACTATAAGATGGCAGAAATCCCTTCATAAGATTTGTGAGAAAAAATGGCAGCACCATAAAAATTCCCAGAGCCAGTATAACAGAAATTATCATCGTAATTCCCATCAGTATACTTTCTAATTTGTCACCAAAAATCTTTGTTAAGAACTGCTCTATCTTTCCCGGTTCATAATCTTCCTCCTCATAAAACGAAGAAGAATAAGAAAGAGTCTTTAATCCGATATATAAAGATTCCCCAAAACTGACAACACCTCTTATGATTGGCAACCCAAGAATCGCGTAACGGCTTCCAAGACTTTTATACTCGTCTGTCATCACTTCTATTTCATGATTCGGTTTCCTGACAGCAACAGCATAACGATCAAGATTCTTCATCATGACACCTTCCATTACCGCCTGTCCACCGATACTTGTCTTTTTCAAACAGCACCTCCTGTATATCATGTACTTTCTATTTTTCTTTAAATTCTTTTAAAATAAAAGAGCAAACTTCCCGGCTTATCGCGCAGGTAATTTCTCGCTTTAAATAAAAAACAGCCCGAATGATACATAACTAAAATTAGGCGACGGTACAACATCACAATATTCTCTGTGATACATTGCACCGCCGCCTAATTCAAAACCTTTCGGTTATTAATTCTGATTCATGCCATATTTACGATTGAACTTGTCAATACGTCCACGAGCCTTAGCAGCTTTCTGCTGTCCTGTGTAGAATGAATGACATTTAGAACAAATTTCTACATGGATATCTTCTTTTGTAGAACCTGTAACGAATTCGTTACCACAGTTACATACAACCTTTGCCTGATAGTAGTTTGGATGGATTCCCTCACGCATCTTATTCACCTCTTCCAATATATGTTTCATTAATTAATTATATTCAATAGTTATCTTATTTCAAACAGCGTTCTTATTATACCATAACAAGATATGGAGTGCAAGAACTTTTTTTACTTCTTTTCAATTAAAAAAACATCGTATTTTTAAGATATTTTTCAAAAATCTTTAAACATTCTCTTTCTGTCAGCCCCCAACAATTAAATTACCAGAGACTCCTGATTAATTTTTCAAAAATGAAAGCAATTGCAAATTTCATTATTCATTCAATATCAATATTAATTAAATTTGTTTTTTCCATTTTTAAAAAGAATCTTTCCTGCCCATTCCATATCTACTTTCATAAAACCATCTGTAGAATGTTCTTTAATCGCATCCTTATACTTGTCTTCCACCTGACGGTAAAACTCCCTGGTTAATGCCATTTTTCCAATTCCTTTTTTCTGAAAAAATACAAGGAAACAGTAATTATCTCTATTATAATCAAAAAGAATATTCAGAAGTGTGTCATCTTCCATTTCTTTTTTTATTTCATTGAGATACATAATCTTAATAATCTCAATCACACGATCGTCTAAATGATTTTCTGCAATCATTATTTTTTCTTTCAAATCATCAATATTATCAACAAGACGTTTTTCTGCACCTTTTTCCTGTGAAAGCTCTGCAAGCTCCGCTTTAACTTCAGCATCCATAATTGGTGCCATATAAATCATAAAACTTCTCTGACTGTCTACATATAAACTATTATAAGTAAGCGGTGCTGTATACTCACATTCTTCACAGTTAAACCAAAACAGCCTGTTCTTTATAACTTCTTCTTTTAACCTTGCCTTCTCCGTTACATTGATAACCTTATACTTTTTAAGAGAATGTTTATGTCCACACTTCGGACATTCTAACTCTTCCATTGCATAATTTGTCAGTCTCATACTATCTTCTCCTCCAACACCTGCATTTTTATAGCAATCTATAAAATACTATATTGGTAAAAACACCTTAAATATTTTATATAATTGCTATAATTTATATAATAGGCTGATTTTAATATGCCGTCAAGAAATAGTGCACTCTGAATTTAATTTATCAAGCAGACTACATGCAAACTCTGAAAAACGAATAAAATATCTATAACTTTATTCGCTGCAATCAAAATATCTTACCTGGCAGTTTATCTTGTTCCGGAACTGCAGTTCGAATTGTTAACCTTTATTCCTTTTATAGTTGACAATTCATCTATCTTCTTTTATAATAAATCCAGTTTTAAATTTAACAAGTGTTTTTTAGAGAGGAAATTATTATGTCTACTACTGCTACTGTAAAGAAAAAATCTTTTACAACATTTCAGATGGCTCTCATCGCCGTTATGGCTGCCATCACTTGTATTTTAGGACCGCTGTCTATTCCAATTCCAGTCAGTCCGGTTCCTATCTCACTGACAAATCTGGCGATTTACCTTACGGTATGTCTGCTTGGATGGAAGTTCGGAACAATCAGTTATCTGATTTATCTTCTGATTGGAATCGCTGGTCTTCCGGTATTTTCTAGCTTTAGTTCTGGATTTGCAAAACTTTTAGGTCCAACTGGCGGCTACCTGATTGGTTTTATTCCTATGGCAATTATCTGCGGTCTGTTTTTTGAAAAGTTTTCCAACCGTGGAATTCAGATTGTCGGACTGATACTGGGAACTATTGTTGCCTATGCTTTTGGTACTGCATGGCTTGCTGTTGAGGCTCATTTAACATTTTATCAGGCATTACTTGCCGGAGTGATTCCATATATCCCCGGTGATCTTGTGAAGATTATTGTTGTTGTTCTTGTAGGACCGATTGTTAAAAAAAGATTACAATCTGGCGGATTTCTTCTGTAAGCACCATTTTTCTAATACTTTTCCAAAATATTTTGCTATACATTTTTGAATAAAATGCAAAGAAAAACCACATTTGACGATAATTTTTTATCATTCAATGTGGTTTTTTCTGTCTTTTTTATAAATTAATGCTCTCTTCTTGTTTTCTTTTGCAAATTGTTATTATTATAACATTTTTATCATACTGATAATAAATTATCATTTCTTTTCAAATTTTTTCTCATGTGATATAATCGCCACATTAAGACTATTTTTTGCTATCGGGGCAATACCCCTGTGAATGGAGGAGATTATGAGTAGACTTGAGGTCAGAAAAAAAAGCAAGGCCCAGTTAGTCGTTGACAATCTGTACGAAGATCTGGAACGCCGAATTATTGCCAGTCCTCCCGGACTGTGTCCTGTTGATATGACAGCTTCTTTCCTGAAACTGTTTCATGCACAGACTTGTGGAAAGTGCGTTCCATGCCGTATCGGTCTGGGCGTTCTTGAAGATATGTTAGAAGATGTACTGGACGGAAAAGCCACTTTAGAAACACTTAGTTTAATTGAACGTACTGCAAAGGCCATTTATGACAGTGCTGACTGTGCTATCGGTTACGAAGCCGGAAGAATGGTTCTAAAAGGTCTTGAAGGTTTTCGTGAAGATTTCATCGAGCATATCACGAACGGCCATTGTTCCTGTCATTTAGAACAGCCGGTTCCTTGTGTTGCTCTTTGCCCTGCCGGTGTTGATGTTCCCGGTTATATTTCTCTTATCGTTGATGAACGCTATGCGGATGCCGTTAAGCTGATTCGTAAAGATAATCCTTTTGTTACTTCCTGTGCACTTGTATGTGAACATCCATGTGAGACAAAGTGCCGCCGTAACTTTGTGGATGATGCCGTTAATATTCGTGGATTAAAGCGTTATGCCGCTGACCATTGCGGTCTCGTGCCACCTCCTGAATGCTGCGAATCTACCGGTAAAACAGTTGCTATCATCGGTGGTGGTCCTTCCGGTTTAAGTGCTGCCTACTACTTACAGCAGATGGGACATCAGTGTACTATTTTTGAACAGAGAAAAGAACTTGGTGGAATGCTTTACTATGGTATTCCGAACTATCGTCTTCCGAAAGACCGTCTTGCAGAAGATATTCAGAATATCCTTGCTACAGGTGTTGAGACAAAGATGAATACCTGCATCGGTGATGGAGATGGAGAGATTTCCTTTAAGATGTTAAAAGAAAATTACGATGCAGTTTATATTTCTATCGGTGCCCACACTGATAAAAAGCTTGGTATTCCAGGAGAAGATGCCAAAGGTGTTATCTCTGCGATCCAGATGTTACGTGATATCGGAGATGGTAATCCACCAGATTTCACAGGCAAGAATGTCATTGTTGTCGGCGGTGGTAACGTGGCTATGGACGCTACCCGTTCTGCTATCCGTCTCGGTGCAAAGAACGTTAGTGTTATGTACCGACGCAGAAAGGCTGATATGACTGCCCTCATGGACGAAATCGAAGCTGCTATCGCAGAGGGTGCTGAGATTCTTGAACTTCATGCTCCTCAGGCAATCGAAACCAATAAAAAAGGACAGGTAACTGCTATGGTTGCTGACCCTAAGATTATCGGCCTGATCACAGGCGGCCGTCCTTCTCCTGCAAATTCCGGAAGAGAGCCAATACATATCCCTTGTGATATTGTTATCGTTGCAATCGGACAGGATATCGTTTCTGAACCATTTGAACGTGCAGACATCCCTGCAAAGCGTGGACGCTTCTTAGCACAGAAGGATAGCTCTATTGCAGAAAAAGATGGTGTATTTGCCGGTGGTGACTGTGTAACCGGTCCTGCTACTGTTATTCGTGCCATCGCAGCCGGAAAAGTAGCCGCTGCCAACATCGACAACTACCTCGGATTCAATCACAAGATTGAAAGTGGCGTTGTTGTTCCAGAACCTCGTATTGAGAACAAGACACCTTGCGGACGTGTTACTATGATGGAAAGAAATACTACAGAACGTAAGAAAGATTTCAATATCGTAGAAAACGGTATGACCTGCAAGGAAGCGAATCAGGAAGCGCACCGCTGCCTGCGCTGTGACCGTTTTGGTTATGGAGTATTTAAAGGAGGACGAGTTGAAGAATGGTAAATATTAAGATAAATGACGTTCCTATCTCTGTGGAAGAGGGAACTACGATTTTAGAAGCCTGCAGAGAGGCAAAAATGATTGTTCCTACTCTCTGTTATTTAAAAGATATCAATGAGATTGGTGCCTGTCGTGTCTGCGTTGTAGAAGTAAAAGGTATCGAACGACTCGTCACTTCCTGTAACAATACAGTAAAAGAAGGAATGGAGATTTACACAAACTCTCCAAAAGTACGTGATGCCCGCCGAATCAATATCAAGATGATTCTCTCACAGCATAACTGTTTCTGCCCTACCTGTGTTCGAAGCGGAAACTGCCAGCTTCAGAAAGTAGCGAACGATCTTGAATTTGGAAGCGGCACTTTCAAACAGCATATTACAGAAGAAAAGTGGCCTATGGACTTTCCTCTGATTCGTGACGAAAGCAAGTGTATCAAATGTATGCGCTGTATCCAGATCTGTGATAAAGTACAGTCTTTAAAAGTCTGGGATATCGCAAAAACAGGTTCCCGTACTACGGTAAATGTTTCTCTCGGAAGAAATATCAAAGAAGCTGACTGTGCACTTTGCGGACAGTGTATCACCCACTGCCCGGTTGCTGCCCTGTCCGGAAGAGATGATAAACGCCCGGTATTCTCCCAAAACGGTATGTTAAATACCCGCAGAAAAACTACCGTTGTTCAGGTTGCTCCTGCCGTTCGTACCGCATGGGCTGAAGCCTTCAAACTTTCCCGTAAGTTTGCTTCCCCTGAACGTCTTGCCGGTGCACTTCGTCTGATGGGATTTGATTATGTATTTGATACAACTTACGCTGCCGACCTTACCATTATGGAGGAAGGAAGCGAGTTCTTAGAACGTCTTAAACATAAAGAAGATTATCAGTGGCCAATGTTTACTTCCTGTTGTCCTGGCTGGGTTCGTTTCTTAAAATCCCAGTATCCAGACATGGTAGACTGCCTCTCCACTGCGAAGTCCCCTCAGCAGATGCAGGGAGCAATCATCAAGAATTACTTTGCTGACAAGATTCATGAAGACCCTGAAAACATTTTCAGTGTTTCTATCATGCCATGTATCGCAAAGAAAGCAGAATGTGCTCTTCCTACTATGGATAGCACTGGAACCGGTCCGGATGTTGATGTTGTACTGAATACAAGAGAATTCGTCGATTATATGAAGTCTCTTAATATCGATGTTTATGGACTTCCAGAAGACCGCTTCGATTCTCCTTGCGGAGAAGGAACAGGCGCTGCCGTTATCTTCGGTGCTACCGGTGGTGTTATGGAAGCCGCTTTAAGAAGCTGCTACTACCTTGCAACCGGAGAAAATCCAGATCCTGATGCATTCCACAGTGTCCGCGGCATGGACGGCTGGAAGGAAGCTTCCATCGATATCGCCGGAACAGAAGTTAAAGTCGCTGTAGTAAGCGGCCTTGGTAACGCAAGAAAGTTAATCGAAGCCATCCGCAGAGGCGAAGTATTCTACCACTTCGTAGAAGTTATGGCATGTCCTGGCGGCTGCGTAGGTGGTGGCGGACAGCCGATCCACGAAGGAAAAGAAATGGCTGAGATTCGCTCTAAGAACCTCTACTTCCTTGATTCCCACAACGAGCGCCGTTTCTCCCATGAGAATCCGGAAGTATTAAAAACTTACGAGGAATACCTTGAGAAACCACTCTCACGTATGTCTCATAAGCTGCTGCATACGGACCATCATGCATGGGATATGCCACTGGCTCCAAAATTAAAGAAACGATAA
>NZ_CAKRCF010000032.1 GCF_934307085.1 uncultured Anaerobutyricum sp. | reverse complement strand
GAAAAATGCTTTCTGCAAGATGTGCGTCGCAATTTGCGGGAGATTTCGCCTGAATGAGGGCGGCGTAGCGGGCTACGGCAACTGAATGAAGGCAAAATATACCGTAAATTAAGGCGTGCAGGTTGTAGGAATGATTTTTCAAACACGCTCTAAACTATGTAAAAAATTCTCTGGTCAAAATTGATTCAACCTATCTCTTACAATGACTTTCTAAACTCTTCTTCAATTCCTATAATTGTCTCGATCAAATCGTCTGCACTTTGATATTTATATCTTCCAAACATAATTCCCCAGTCTATCATGAGTGACAGTACCGTTGCATTACGTTTGGCATCTTTATCTTCGATTATATCAAAGTCTGGATATGGTATCTCACTTACGGAGCGGAACCAGTTTACCATGCTGGCGTATCCTGGCACATCTTCCATGACTTCCTGTAAGATACTCTGCAAAAGTCCCTGCTGTCCACGGTATCTTTCTTTTACACTCTTTTCCCAACATAAAGTGAATGTCTTCATATATGTTTCGATCAATGACTTAATCGTTGCTAACAGATATGCCTTAAACTGCTTTCTGTTCTGCTCGGACGGGAATCGTTTAAAGCAGGCTGCACAGTACTGGGAAATGAGGTTGCCAACCAGATAGCCGAGGTCGTAACCAAATGGTCCCATGAAAGCGAACTCCATATCAATGACCTTCATCTTATCTCGTGAAGCTAAAATATTCGATGTGTGCAAATCGGCATGAATCAATCCATCTGCATGGCTCATAAACTTACGGCGGAGCTTATAAAGCTCTGTGCGGTATCTGGAATCTTTACTGAACTGATCTGCAAAATCTGCAAAGTTCTTCCCTAAAGAGTAATCAATGTCACAACCAAAACAATCTAAAAACATCTGATCTTCCATAATCTTTCGAAGCTCAGTATTTTCAAAATGCTTTTGCAATCCACGATACTGTTCACGGGACAGATAATATTCTGATGTGCAAAATTCTGTCTTTGCCATAAATTCGCCACACTGACGGCCAAGTTCCGGGAACATCTTATTCTTATTTAACTGAAAACGGACAACCTTTAAATCCGAAACATCTTCCATCACAAAAACATTATTCTCTCTGTCCTGAAACTTAAGATACGGCACATATTCCGGTGTGATCGCATAGAAAATACGCATACTATTGTATTCAAGACGATTGCGGTACGTTGCGATCTCCTGCTGGCTTACTCTGCTGATATCCGTTCCCTGCTTCAATACCAGAGATTCCTTCGGTGTCTGCACTCTGTAAATGTAATTCACATAGCCATCTCCGTCTTCTTCCTCTGTTCCCTCTCCAACCATACTGATATTCACAGGGAGAGAATCATCAAAATCTAGCATATGAGTTTTTAAATATGGAATAATATTTTCCTTCGTAATCTTAATCATATAATTCCCCCAATAATCTTCTATCCGAATCTATATTTATCTACATTTTTTCTGATTATTATTTAACTCTATAGACAAACTTTCTCATAATTATTATAGCCTAATATTATAAATAAAAAAAGCAAAATGTTTGTCTGTGAGGTGGGAAAAAATGTGGAGTTTAGAACAGACGAAAACCCGAAAGGTATAGCAGGTAATAAATGCTTCGTATCACTGCGTTCAAACTGCTCGTCCGCAGCTTGAACTTGCTCTAAGGCGCATTTATTACCTGCTATACCTTTCGGGTTTTCTGCGCGTTGAGGCTCTACCTTGTTCACCTCACAGATTAGATATTGTGGGGTTCTAATTTTCAACTCAAAAACTGAAACTGACAGAGTACTCCCCTTTTCTTCCCCAAGTTAAATTTGATTCCTTCTGGCATTCTTTATTATCTGTCTTAGAAAAAACAGAAGCTCGATAATAGATGATATATAAAAACTGTGACTTTAGAGCAAGCTCTTAATGCGGCTGAGCGTTAAGAGTGTAGTGATACGGAACAGTTTATATATATCATCTATTATCGAGCTTCGTCTATTTCTCAAAAAAGGCAATAAAAAAATGCCCAGAACCGGAATCGAACCAGTGACACGAGGATTTTCAGTCCTCTGCTCTACCAACTGAGCTATCTGGGCATTCGTTGTATTGCTACAACGTCTAATATTTTACTGTATAAAGTGTTTTTTGTCAATACAAAATGAATAAAAATTCAAAAAAATGCAAAAAGATTTATTCTCTATATTCTGCGATTCTTTCAGGTACCATAGAAAAAATTTATTCTCCGTATTCGGCAATCCATTCTGAAACAGTGGAAAATACTTCTTTATTCAGGCTATAATATGTCCATTTTCCATTTTTTCGTGCCTTTACTGCTCCTGCCTGCAGTAAAATTCTCATATGATGTGACAGGGTGGACTGTCCAAAGTCCATTTCGTCTAAAAGTTCGCTGGCATTATATTCCCTTTCACGAAGTAAATCAAGAATACGAAGTCTGTTCTCATCAGACATTGCTTTTAATACTCTTGCGTGAATGACAAACTTTTTATTCATATTATGATGATGCTCCTTTCATCTATCAATTTAAAATCTGAACATTAATAATAATGCACTACTTTAGCAATGCAATCTGCGGCATATTGCAACGCCGCAGATAAAATATCTGATTATGTTATGCTAATGAAACAAAACTCTCGTTAAAAAATCCCTTTCGTTAAATCTCCCAGATTCCTTCCTTGTTCTCTGTTGTCTGAAGTTCAATCTTCTCATCGGAATCTTTGATTTTGATTTCAGGGTTCTTTACGATTACCTTTGTATGGGCTGGAACAGACTTGGTTACGAATGCACCACCGGCCACGATAACTCCCTCGCCGATTTCTGTCTCACCGCCAAGAATACTTGCTCCAGAATATACCGTAACATTGTCTCTGATCGTTGGATGTCTCTTCTTGCCTTTTAACTTCTGTCCGCTTCTTGTAGAAAGTGCACCTAAAGTTACTCCCTGATACAGCTTCACGTTATTACCAATCTCTGTTGTCTCACCGATTACAACACCGGTTCCGTGGTCAATAAAGAAGTATTCTCCAATCTGTGCACCGGAGTTAATATCGATTCCGGTACGGCTATGAGCATATTCCGTCATGATTCTAGGAAGAAATGGTACATCCTGTGTATACAGCTCATGAGCGATTCTATAAACAAAAATAGCAAACAGACCCGGATAAGAAATAACAACATCCTCTCTGCTCTTTGCAGCAGGGTCTCCGTCAAATCCAGCCTGCACATCTTTTAAAAGCATCTGCTGTACATACGGAAGTCTCTTAAAAAATTCCTCACAGACTTCTTCAGCCCGCTCACTGATTTCTTCCTCTGTATACTTTTCATAATCTCTATAATACAAAGAAATCTCAATCTGTGGCTTTAACTTGCCATAAATATCTGTCAGGCGGTCACCGATAAAGTACTGTGGTGAAATAAGTGCGATGTTCTCCTCTCCAAAATATCCTGGAAACATTACTCTCTTTAAATCCTTTAAAATACGAATAATGCAGGAACGGTCAGGAAGGCATCTCTCCCCTCTTGATACGATAAAATCAGTTTTATGGCAACTTTCCGTCATCTCGGCGGAAGCATTTAAAATAATGTCTTTCATTGTCTCTTTCATAACTTACGTCTCCCAAAATGTGTATTGCTACACCTATATTTATGCTAAATTATACCAAACAACTCCTAAAAATACAATTCTAACATAAAAATTTCACATTTACCATTTCTATTTTCTACTGTCTCATTTATAGTATTTTATATGCACTTTATGTCATATACACTTTCATGACTTACTTCATTCCTACACTATAATTCATTTTATGCATAAATTCATTCTATAACATATTTTATTTCATATATGTCCATTCCCACATTGCAATTTATTCTACAAATAATTTTTTTACGCTACAATCTATATCATGTATAATTTATTTCTATAATGATTTTTCTTTCCATTTTCCACGTTTATAATGAATCACATAGAATATCGCCCTGACCACCCAGTCAAGCACCATCGCAATCCATGCACCAAATACACCAAATCCCATATATTTTCCGAAAACAAAGGCACAGACAATACGGAACAGCCACATAGAAGTTACACCAACAACCATTGTAAACTGAACATCATTTGCAGCACGAAATACATTTGGCAGAGCAAATGCAGCCGGCCAGAATATCATTGCCATGATACTGTGAAGTATCATAATCTGTGTTGCATATCCGCTTGTCTCTGGTGAAAGGTTATAGATTTTAAGCATGAATGGAAGTAACAGCATCATCACAATACATGTAATCCACATACAAGTGTAAGTGAATTTTAACAGGCGTTTCGCAAAGTATTCTGCCTGTGGATAATCTCCTGCCCCAACACATCGGCTAATTACGGTTACTGTTGCAAGACCTAACGCCATTCCCGGCAGGATTTCAAAATATGCCAGTGAATTACTTACGGCATTGGCTGCAATAGATGCTGTTCCAAACGTGGAAATCAAACTTAATAAAAGAATCTTTCCAAGCTGGAACATACTATTTTCTATGCCATTTGGTACACCAATGTGAAGAATTCTTTGAATCATTTTCCCGTCAAATTTAAACAGATTCATTTCCTTCAATGTGAGCACCTGCTTCTCATTATGCAAAAGAAATACCATCAAAAATGCTGCTATCACACGGGATAATAATGTTGGTATCGCAACACCTTCTACCCCTCTGTGAAAACCGAATACAAGGATGGCATTTCCACTTACATTAATCACATTCATAATCATAGAAACATACATCGAAGTTTTTGAATTTCCCATCGCACGAAACAGTGCCGCCCCACCACAATACACACCAAGAAAAGGAATCGAAGCTGCAGATATCAGCAAATACGTATTACAATTCGCCATAACATCTGCCTCGATCGAGCCAAAAACTGTATGCAAAATAAAATATTTACCAAGATAGATAAGTAACATAATGGCTATGGACATCCACACCATAAACTGCATCATCTGTCTTCCGGCATAGGCAGCCTTTTTCTTATCTTTGGCACCAAGATACTGCCCCGAAACAACAGCACCACCTGTTGCCAGTGCATTAAAAATATTGATAAGCAAGATGGCAATTGAATCAACCAGTGAAACTGCGGACACCGCCGCCTCACCAACCTGCGCTACCATAATCGAATCGGAAAGGCCGACAAGGACACTTAGGAGCTGCTCCAGAAATAAAGGCAGAATCAACGCTGTCAATGCTTTATCGGAAAAGAGAAGCTCGGTCTTTCCAGTCCAAGGTTTTCTTTTGAATAATGACATTTGTATCTCCTTTCTTTCTAATTGGCAAAACAGACGGAAACTAAGGAATATGCGGCAGCTGGACATCCTCTCTCAGCTAAAATAGTATTTTAGAAGCCTCCTCCGGAGACGTCAAGTTTGCCATCATCATCTGCTGCCGTTCCATTCGAACCGCACCAATTGCAGACCACCTTATCGGAGCCATCATAACAGCTTACCTTACCGCAGTTTCCGCAGACAAAACATTTCTTTGCCCCACAATATGGACAGCCTGGATATTCTTCGTCGGTGTAAAAACTTCCGGTAAAGTTAATTTTATCGAAGCCTTCTTTTTCTGCTGTTTCTTCTTTTAATTTGAATGCCCAGGTACGAACCCAGTCATTATCTCTTTTTTCAATTCGGATTCCATAAAGCTTATCCTGTACACATTTTGCCAGTATTACGCTTGCTTCTTTTTTCATTCCGCCTTCTCTCCTTCCTGATAAACGAATGCAATCGATATATCATCACCGCTGCCTTCTCTCGTTCTCTTTTCAAAATTCCGCTTTAAACTTTTTTGCATTTTTTCCGTATCATGAAACATATGAGAAAGCAATCCATGATATTTCAAAAAGTCTTCTTCACTTGCAAATGATTTGAACAGTCCGTCTGTGGATACAAACACTGCTTTTACTTCCTCTGTGGTGTACCAGTGTTCAAAAAAATGTATCGCATCAGTATTACAAAGAGAGGATGTATAGTTTGCATGGGAATTTTTATCCTCGATTGGAATAAATAATTCGTCATTATTGCCGAGGACTACAAATCCTCCATCGCCAAGAATCATTCCATAAGAAAAATCTTTTGTCAAAACGGCGGCAAGTACGGTGCTTCCGTAAATGGCTGCTGTTCTGAGTCTGCCTTTTGCCTTTTCAGGTATTTTATTTTCTTCTTCCTCGGTCAAAGGATTTTCTAAATGATATTCCTCTACTGCCTCTCTCCATTTCATAAGAATCTGCTTTTCCATCTGTGCCAGAATAAATTCCGGGTGCTTGAAAAACTGTTCCTTAAAGTCCGGACGGTTCATATAATTTTTTAATAACTTTGTCGTAATCTTTACAGCAATCCTTGAACCTGCATCGCTGCGGAAATGCTTGGCACTGCCATGTCCGTCCGCCACAACGGCAATCGCAAACTTATCAGCGACTACCGTTCCAGAACTATCCTGACAGACAATGCCTTTTTTAATATGGCTATCTCCGATTACTGTAGAATGTACTCCCTGAAACATTCTACCATCCCTCATCAAATTCAATATCCATATCTTCAAGGTCCGTGAGATCATCCAGTCCTAAAATGTCCTGTTTCATTTCCTGCACTGCCTCTACCATCTGCTCTTTCTTTGCTCCTGCTACTTCTGCAAGAGAACGCTCTCCGGTTGCATCGGTAAGTGTCATGCTTGTACTTCCGATTTTTGAGGAAGTAACTGCGATTTCACGAACAAGTTTCTTAAGCATTTCTGCACCACATGCCTGAAGTACCAGTTCTTCATCATCTGTAAACTCACGAAGTACATCCAAATCTACGTTAGAACCAATTGCCAATGCAATTTTCAAACCATACTGGAACCAACGATTCTTCTTTAACATTTCAAAGCCTTTTTTATAGTTATCCGTTGGATAACCATCTGTCATAAGAAAAATGACTGGCGCATAAGAAAGGGATGGTGCTCTTAAAAAACTGTTTCTTGAAAGCTTCTGGCAGAGTTCCTCACAGGCGTCTCCCAAATCGGTTACACCATCTGCTTTTAAGTTCTCCCATCTCTGATATTCTTCAATCAATACTGGTTCCGGTGTAATCCACTCACATCCAGAAGAAAATGACATTATGGCAACTTTTACATCGGTTCCTGCCTCGCCGACACCAATTAATTCCGGTAAAATATCTCCCATAACACGGTTTAATGATTCAAGCTTTGAACCTTCCATGCTTTTTGAAGTATCTACCAGAAAAAAAATGACCATACTTTTCTTGGCAGGCGGCATTGTTTCTAACGGGTCAATTGCCTCTATATTTTCATCAAACTGTCTGCTCATCCTCATCTTCCTTTCTCTCCTCCACCTGCTGCATCAGACGGAGATTCCATTCCTCACCCAATTCAAACCGGACGGACATCCCATTCCAGATAGGAATTCCCTGTCCATTCGGAATATCCTTTATTTTCCCGTCAGGATAAAATCCTCTCCACACACCCTGACTTACATTTTTAATGCCATACAGACCCTTTTTCTGTCGGTTCTCTACAATCAGGCCTGTGACCGTATCCTTATCCATCGGATTCCTTCCTGTCTGGCATTCGTAAAGTTTTTCTCCTTCTGCAAGAAGAATCCTGTCCATTCCATTTGTCAGCGGATAATAAATCTTTCCACACTTTGGACAGGCAAATGTTCCATTTTCCTTAGAAATCAATCGATAAGAAAATCCATGGAAGCCACAGTGACAGGACTTATAATCCATCGTCATACGAACAAGAAGCTGTTTCCAGTCCACCTCTGTCGGACGAAGTTCTCTAAGTCTTCCCCCATCGAGAAATGCTTTCTGGAACATTTTTTGCAGAACCTCCGGGTACTCGTTCCAGTACTGAATCAGCTTGTCCTGAATCCCTTTTACCGGAATATTCTCTTCTTCGCCTGGTTCCATACAAAAGCATCCCTCTCTCGCCCGGAACAGTTCTTTTTCCTCCGGAGAAAGGAAACAGCGGTTTACCATCTTTTTTCCTTCAAATGGAGAACCTGTATGGAAAAAGTATTCAAATAAATATACTGCCATGAAATAGCGGTCTGTCTCTAAAGAATAATATTCTTTCGCAGAAATTTCTTCCGACAGAGATTCTACTAGCTCCGGTGCAAGAAATTCTGTAAATTCTATCACATCTGCATCTGGTTCCTGTGCATATGCCTCCCCAAGAAGTTCTTCCCCATCAAAATGAAATGTTCCATTTTTCAAATTAAAATAAAATACATCCGGAGAAATGCTACAGTATACCTTACCTTTCTGATGAATCTCCTCAAAGAAACGTGCAAACTGAAACGCTCCTTCTATCATGGCATTCATCGAAGAAAAATATGCTGGTCTTAAAACCTTTTTCCCAGTTTCTGCATCAATCACAAGCTGTCTCTCATCACAGATTTGTGCGAGGGAAACCCAACCATTTTTATTAAAATTACTCATTCTATCCTCCTAATAAAACTCTGCAAAATCAGAGTTCTTTGCTTTAAGCGCACATCATACATTGTATTTTACAGGAGGATTTTTGCAATCAGATTATCTCCAAAGTCAATCTCTAATCCTTTCCAGATTGGAACACCTTTTCCCGGTCCGACTTCTCTGACAGAGTTATCCGGGAACTTCGCTTTCCAGACATCATCGGACATATTTTTAATGCCAAATAAACCTTTCTTTAAGCGGTTTTCAATGACCATTCCCGTAACAGATTCAAAATCATCACTATTTTTCTTGGTCAGACATTTATACAGCTTTGCCCCAAGATTTAACGGAAGTTCATAATCTTTTACGCCCATTGTATAAATGGTACTTCCGCAATTGCGACAGCGTAACGTGTGCTCTCCTGTCTTTTCAAATGCAGAAGAAAATGCTGTCTTTCCACAGCTACAGTGAATAATATCAAGCTTTAACTGAATAAGCATCTGAATCCAGCTCTTTTCGATAATGCGGGCATTCGGCTCCTGGATTCCATAAGTAAAGGAAAGGGTAAATGCCTCCCTGATAAAGTCAGGATAAATCTTCCACAGCTTGATCACATTATCGTGTACACCATTCACTGGACGGTTTGATGCGTTATTCGGATCGTAAATAAATACCGGATCTTTTCCATAATGAATCAGGTCATTTTCTTCTGTCATAACAACACACTGAAGCACTTTACTTCCCTCTAACGGGTCGCCACGGAAGAACAGCTTAAATAAAACAACAGCCAGAGAATATCTATCTGTCAGCACATCCGGCTTTGCAATACCCCGAACAACTTCCGGTGCCATAAAACCTGGCATACCTCCAATTCCGAAGTTGTCGCCGTCCGCTGCTACATTATCGCAGTCACACACCAGAACATCCCCTGTTCGCGTATCAATAAAGAAACCGCCATCATTCAGATCCTGATAACTTTTTCCTGCAAGATGCAACGCTCTGAATGCCTTAACGATATTAATTGCCGCTGTAAGCATCACATCAAGAGAAGCAAACTTTACTTTAATCTTCCTCGCCGGCTGTCCCTTTACTCTCGGTTTCTCCCAGCGATACCCATTATAAATATCGGTAAATGATTCATATCCTGAGGGAGCAAGCCGCATCAGATAACCAAATGCACCGTTTCTCTTTGTCTCTGTTAAAAATAACGGCCAGATAAACTGCTTGCCCCCCTCCGGAGCACCATCCTCAATATTCTTACGAAGATTATTACGAAATGCCTCCGGATTCTTGATACGGCTGATAAAATACCATTTAAGCGCATACTCCCTGCCATTATAACGGACAAGATATACGATACCTTGTCCACCTCGTCCAAGCTCTCTTGAGACAACTGCCTCACCACCCGCCTCTATTGGAATTCTCTCTCCAATCTTTAATTCTCTCATCTATGTTCTACCATCCTTTATATTCTACCAACCTTCATCGTAATTCACAGCACCAAGGTCAACTGCTTCACCAAGAATGTCCTTCGCTCCTGTACGAATCTCCTCCACAAGTACCTGCTGTTTTGCCTGTGCCACAGTTTCAGCCGCTGGCTGTCTGCCGTTTGAATCCACCAGTGCAAGACTACGGCTTCCAATCTGGGAAGAAGTCACCGCAAGAAGCTTAATCAGCTCTCTAAGCTGGTCCGCATTCTTTGCCTGTACTGCAAGCTCATCATTCCCGGTAAATGCACGAAGCACATCCATATTTACCTTTGAACCAATACCAAGTGCAATCTTTAATCCATGCTGAAACCATTTATTCTGCTTTAATGTATCTAAGCCCTTCTTCCAATCATCGTTCGGAGAACCATCGGATAACAGAAAAATAACTGGTGCAAAAGAAAGAGATGGCGAACTTAAAAATGTGCTGCGGGAAAGCTTCTTAGAAAGCTCCATAAACGCATCGCCCATAAAGGTAAGACCATCTGCCTCTAAACGATTCCAGTACTGATATTCCTCAATCTTTACCGGTTCAGGAGTCACCCACTCTACATCCGTAGAAAACTTCATAATCGCAATCTTTACATCAGTAGAAGCTTCTCCAACTCCGATTAATGAAGGCAGCAATTCTTCCATCGTACTATTTAATGAACCAATTTTCGTCCCCTTCATACTACCCGATACATCAATCATAAAAAATATTGTCATGCTCTTTTTAGCAGGCTCCATCGTATCAAGAAAGTCCTCCTCAGCTGCATCTGCAACCTCTGGTGTATCAAGAACAAGACTCCTGCTCATCCGATTCTTTTTTAAAAGAATTTCATCATCATCTACTTCATTTAAATCAAGCCACTTTGGCATAAAGATACCCCCTTTGATTATTAGACGGAAAAAGCAACTTCCCTGCTTTTTTAACTCCATTTATTATATAACAATTTGTATGTTTTACAAACTGCTTTATCTAGTTCTTTGAGATAAATTCTTGCACGAAAATTTTGATTTGCCGCAGGCAAAGAAGACACCGCTACGGAAAAATCTATGGCCAGATGGCCAGATGGCCAGAAGGATTATTGAGAAGAACCCCTAAAAAATTTATTGATTTTGTTCCGTTGTGCTAAACGCTCCATTTTGCCCAGTAAAACAGAAACTTCGCAGAAATGAATGCGAAGTTTCTATGGGCAAAATTCTGCAGCACAAAGTCACAAAATTCAATAAATTTTTAGGAGTTCTTTTCCATATTTTTTGAGCAATCTGATAGAATATCTACAACGGCTACCTGTTTCTAATACAACAAATCAGTTAAAAGATTTGAGGAAGAAGGCAGAGAATACAAAAATACCAGACAATAAATTCCAGTGAGCTATTTTCCTGCAGCAAATTACAATTCGCAATTATTCACTGTTCTTGGAAATGGAATTGCATCTCTGATATTAGAAATTCCTGTCAGATACATTACACATCTCTCGAATCCAAGTCCAAATCCAGAATGATGAGTAGAACCATATTTACGAAGGTCTAAATAAAACTGATAGCTTGCCTCATCCAATCCAACTTCTTCCATACGTTTTTTAAGCAAGTCGTAATCGTCCTCTCTCTGGCTTCCGCCGATAATTTCTCCAATACCTGGCACAAGACAATCCATTGCAGCTACGGTCTTTCCATCTGGATTAAGCTTCATATAGAAAGCTTTGATTTCCTTTGGATAGTCAGTTACGAATACTGGACGTTTAAATACTTCTTCTGTAAGGTAACGCTCGTGTTCTGTCTGTAAATCTGTTCCCCAGGATACTTTATATTCAAATTTATCGTTATGTTTCTCAAGAATTTCTATTGCTTCTGTATAAGTTACATGTCCAAATTCAGAATTAAGTACATGATTAAGTCTGTCTTTTAATCCTTTATCTACAAACTGGTTTAAAAAGTCCATTTCTTCCGGCGCGTTTTCCATGACATAAGAAATAACGTATTTGAGCATTGCCTCTGCAACTTCCATATCGTCTTTTAAATCCGCAAACGCCATCTCCGGTTCAATCATCCAGAACTCTGCTGCATGACGTGCTGTATTGGAATTCTCTGCACGGAAAGTTGGTCCAAAAGTATAGGTATTGCGGAATGCCTGTGCAAATGTTTCTGCATTGAGCTGTCCACTTACTGTAAGATTCGTTGGTTTATTGAAGAAATCCTGTGTGAAATCAACATGGCCTTCTTTATCTTTTGGAACATTGTTTAAGTCAAGCGTTGTAACCTGAAACATCTCTCCTGCACCTTCACAGTCACTTGCTGTAATAAGTGGAGTATGCACATAAACAAATCCTCTCTCCTGAAAGAACTGATGAATCGCATATGCCGCCATGGAACGAATACGAAATACTGCCTGGAATGTATTTGTTCTTGGACGAAGATGAGAAATCGTTCTTAAATATTCTAAGCTATGACGTTTTTTCTGCAGTGGATAATCTGGTGCGGAAGCTCCTTCTAAAGTAACAGCAGTCGCCTGAATCTCAAATGGCTGCTTTGCCTGCGGAGTTGGAACCAACGTCCCCTCTACAATTACGGCAGCTCCTACATTCATTTTGGAAATCTCCTGAAAATTCTCAAGCTTTTCTTCATACACAACCTGAATCGGTTTAAAAAATGTTCCATCATGAAGTACAAGAAATCCAAAATGCTTTGAGCCACGGATACTGCGAATCCATCCGCCAAGCTTCACTTCTTTATTTAAAAATTGTTCACTGTCCTTATAAATTTCTCGAATTGTCATAATATAGCAATCCTTTCTTCTAATTATTTTTAATTATATTAAGTTAGTCTTTCTAATTATTTTTAATTAGAAAAATCTAAATTTATTTTATCGCAAACCCTGCCTAATTGCTACCTTTTTTTCTGATTTGCAAAGATAAATAAATGATACATTTTTGTTAAATCTTCTTTTTCACCCGGTAGATATTGCAAGATTGATTTGTAAGTGTATTGGATACATACATCATATAAATTTTTCCCCCAGACAAGACCTTTATTCCTTCTGGTTCGCGGAAAGATAACGTTTTTGCACCATGGATCGTTACTGTCTTTTTGCTTCCTGTCGCATAATTATAACGTCGGATTTTCGTTGGCTGATAACGTCGAGAGCGATCATAACTCATAAGAAACGACTTCCTGGGACTTCCTTCTACAGTGTAAATAGAACTTCCATACAAATCAAATCCCTGAAAATCTCCACTTGTCGCAGAAAGACAGATTCTTCTCACTGGATTTCTTGGATTTATAAAGCGTCCATTTGCAAGATTATAAATCTGGTAATATTGTTTGCCTCTATAAGTATAGCGAACCGCCATCTGTGTACTGTTCTGATTAATAGCAGGATATACGTTTGTCATATACTTCTTACTCTTTGCATCTGGAATCTTATAGCGGATAGTTCCATGCTTTCGGAGTGTCTTATTTTTCTGATAACGAAAACCGGAAATTGCTCTGGAAACGTCATTCCCTTTACAATCGCTTCCTGTCCAAAGCCAGGTTACACCATTATATACAGAGCAATCAAGATTTGTAGCATGTCCAAAGTTTTTTAAATCCATGTGGTCTTTCACATATCGTCCAAGTCCCTTATATTTTACTCTTGTAATTCGAAGATTTCCCGTATAAGCACTTGTCATCTGTATGTAATAATAATATTTAGAATCCATCGTGTAGGACTGAATCCAGCGATGTGATGCCAGCTTTGTTACTTTTCTTATTACGCTAAGGTCACTCGATACTGATTCTTTGGGTGTCACATCTTTTAGTACCACTTTCGCTTCTGCTCTTAACGAATTACTTTGAAAACATATGCCAAAAAGCAATACAAAAAATAATCCCGGCAATAAATTTCTTCTTTTTTTCATATATCTTTCTTTCGTTCTATGCATTATGACTTTTTTATTTTTTCTCCTTTTATTATCTCTTATCTATCTTATTTTCCTGACTCTCATTTTTTTACTATCCTTTTTAATCTCTATCTTTTGACGCTTTATTTTTCTTTATAATAGAGTCTGCAATGACAATAGCCTTCAAAATTTTCATCTGCAATCTGCTCACGAAATTCCTTACACATACATTTCGTATCCTCATTCATTTCCAGACGGCATGGACAATAGCCATTTTTCTTTTTTAAGCCCTCTTTTACTACTTTTACAATTTTTTCATTTTCATTTAATCGAATTTTCATGTTTCATGCTTCCTTTCTTTTATTTATTTTTCATAATCATTTTTCATCATATGTTCTTTACATTAAAGAATTATTAGATAACGATATGAATCTCTTTCCATAAAAACAGATATCTGTCATTATCAGCTTATCTCCTTCCAAAACAGTTACGTTCTAGAGCGTGTTTGAAAAATGCTTTCTACAAGATGTGCGTCGCAATTTGCGGGAGATTTCGCCTGAATGAGGGCGGCGTAGTGGGCTACGGCAACTGAATGAAGGCAAAATATACCGTAAATTGAGGTGTGCAGGTTGCTGGAATGATTTTTCAAACATGCTCTAGACATTTTTTCATTTTTACATATGTGAATTGCTGTAATTTTTTCAAAAAATGTAGTATAGTATAATTAACATATAGATGTAGCAAAGAGGAGGTTATACTATGAAAAAAACGGATGAACAGGAACGAAATATAGCCGCCCGGCTTTACAACCTGGACAAAAAAGTTTACGAGACAACTGGCAGCACTTTAGGACGTGTGTTTCCTTCCAGTCCATCGTTCGCATTAGAGAAAATTATTGATTCCCTCAAGATAAATAGAGAGTATTTTCTTAAAAACGAGATGACCTTGATTGCCAATATGATTGGAACAATCAAAGATGAAGAAAAAGCTGCTCCGTTAAAACAAGAATATGTTGAACTGGAAAAAGACATTCTTGCTTACAATCCTGCAATCATTTTACCACATAGCATCGACAACAATGATGCCGTTGCCTCTCGCCGTTTTTCTTCTGACAACAAGCTGATTATCTGTATCAGCAGACAGTTTGGAACTGGTGGGCATACTATTGGATTTGAGCTGGCACAGCGTCTTGGTATCGCTTACTACGATAAAGAGATTATCCATCTTGCCTGTGACCGAATGGGGTTAAATTCTAAAAATGTTACCGACTATGGCATCGATAGTTCTGGTAGCAACCGTGGAATTTTAAGCAGTATTGGAAAGGCTTCTAAAAAATTCTTTTCTACTCAATCAGATATGCTGTTCTTTACACAAAGTAATTTAATCTGCGAAATGGCAGGACAGGAAAGCTGCATTATCATGGGACGTTGCGCTGATGTTGTTCTCACTAACAACCACATTCCTCATCTCTCCATTTTCTTATCTGCTCCATTTAAAGAGAGAGTCAAATATGAGATGGGCATTGCTTCCTGTGATTACAAGACGGCTTCTGCAAAGGTTAAAACCATGGATCAGGAACGTAAAAATTATTATCAGTATTATACCGGCCGTCAGTGGGGGTATGCCGGTAACTATGATTTGTGCGTAAACACATTTTTCTACGGACACGATGAAACCATTCAGGTTCTCTATGACATGGCAGAAATGTCCTGCAAAAAGTAATCTGATATACTGCAGATTTTTTCTGTATCTGATTATATAAGGTTTTATACAAATATTTTGTCGACTTATTTAATGTAATGATACACGTATACCACTAAAATTCTAGAGCATCTTTGAAAAATGCTCTAAGCACAACTAGCAAAAAATCTCAGAAGTATATTTAAAAGGCAGGGAGATTCTATTTGTAATTTCCCTGCCTTATTTTTTCTATTTTGCCGGTCTGGCAATCTGTGCAACTCTTCCCTTTCTGGAAGTGTAATCTCTCTTTAAAATAGATGGATAATTTCCAGTAATTGAAGACATCGTATAACCTACCAAATGACCATTTTTCCATTCATATCCTACAAAAATTTCTACATGATAAATATTTTTATATCTTCCATTATGTCCCTTTTTATAAAATACCAAATCTCCCGGCAAAAGCTTTGTCTCTCTTATTGACACTCCCCTGTTTGCTACTACTTTACCCTTCTTAGTAGACCACAGTGCCATACCGGCCGCAGTATTACACCAGGATTTTGTTCCTCCCATCGTAATTCCCTGTGGAAGATAACATCTGCCACAAAAAGAACTACAATCCGCAGAACGCTTACCCATCCGGTTGCCCTGACTATATCTCATATTTCTTGCTTTATGATAACTCTTTGCTTTTTCTACTGCTTTATATGCCTTTTTACTGCATACAGATACGATACATTTAAATTTCTTTGTTCCAACCTTTGCCTGGACAATCGCATTTCCTTTTCCACAGAATAAAAGTGTTCCATTCTCTAAAACTTGTACAACTGATTTTTTTGAGGATGTCCAGTCTACCTTTCTTCCCTTTCTTATATTCCTTACTTTGAGCTTTATCGGTGCCATTCCCTTATAAGCTGTAACTGTTGTCCTGTTTAACGTAACCTTTTTACTCTTTGCCTGTACACTGCCCTTCCCTAAAAACAGCAATACCGCCATAAAAAAGACAGTAAAAAAGAGAACTCTTTTTCCTATACGTTGATATGTATCCATATTTTTTCTAACACTCCCTCTTGCTACTTTCTATAGTATTTCTTCGATAATTACATATTTTTTATCTTTTTTCTAAAATGCCATTGCAAACAACACCGCTACTATCTTATCATACTTTATTAAAAAATGCACACAAAAATTTAATATATTTGTAACATATATTTCCCTTGTGGACATTTCCAGGGAAAGTTATAATAAAAACAGTTAAATTGAATTGTCAATCACACAACAAAATAAACTACAAAAACACTAATGATATTTAAATATATCGGCATACTTAAAAAACAAGAAACTTTAGCTTCTATAAGCTGAAACAATACACAATATTTATAAATGAAAGGATTTACTTATGAAATTTCACAGAGTTTTACTATTCACTTCTATTCAGATGGACATTACTCCAGTAGGCGATGATCTCCATGTACTTCTTACCTGCGGCGGAGAAAACCGTCTCGGCTGCACTGCTTTTTCCACACCAGTTCCTGACACCGATCCTGTAGAATGCGAGACTTCCGTCATCACAGACGTAGATAACCCAGAAGATTTATTCTGTCCATATATTGCAGAAAATCTCTGTAAAAAGACCGGACAGAGAGTTTTATGTACTGGTGGAATTTTTGTGGAAAATCCTGATGAACATCAGATGGATAAGCTCTATGAAAATATAGATGAAATGATAATGGATTGGGTACATTTTCTGGACTAATTCATTTAAGTCTAACAGACGAAGGGGCTGTCGCACCAAAAACAGTCCCTTCTGTGCGTTGGATGTATTTGGAATGAATTAATTTAGATGGAGAAAATCTGTGGCTTTAGGATGAGAATTGTATGTGAACATTCAACCCTCGGTGATAAAGTCACAATGAATTAAATAGTACTTTATCCATTCATCTAAAGTTAAGGGGATGTAGTCTGAATACATGCAAAAGCAATTAATCATATTACAAGGAATCGACATCGGTTTTTCATCATATTTACTCTGTCTTTTTGTCTCCCTCGTAATCTGGCAGAACTGCCGCACAAGCTGTTCATCAAGTGTGTCATGCACATGACCATAGAGCATATATGTAAGTGGTTCTCCCTTTTTATTCCTTCGATACTGTCCATTATAACAGAATATCGGATAGTGGGATAAAACCACTTTTCGACGGTTATCATGCATTTCAGCGTATGGTTTTATCCAGACAAAGCGTTCTTTGTTGAACTCGCTATCCTTTAGATAACTGTCATGATTTCCTTTTATCATATAAAGTGTACCATTAAGCTGTCTTAACACTTCATTTGTTTCTTTTGCCTTTCCCACAGAAAAATCACCAAGAATCACGACCTCATCTTTGGGACGGACTCTGCTATTCCACTGTTTTATCATATAGGCATTCATCTGGGCTGCATCTTTAAATCCACGATAGTCCATCTGTGTGTTTAGACTTTCGTGAAAAAAATGCAAATCCGAAATATAATATCGCATAATAATTTTGGCTCCTCTCTGAAAAATTGTTTGATTTAATTTTTTGAACAGACAGACAACTCCTGAAAGTGAAATATTCCAGGATTCTGACTCGAACATATTTGAAAAATACTTTCTGCAAGATATGCATCACAATTTATGGAAGCTTTCGTCTGAATGAAGACAGCATAACAGGCTGCATCAATTGAATAAAGGCAAAATGTGCCGCAAATTAGAGGGGAGATTGTCTTTTGATTTTTCAAACATAATCTAGGGTTATATTAGGTGACATCCTCCCCATCTATAGGACACCACTGAAAAAGGATAAATTATTTTAAATTCGGCAGAAGTCAAGAAAAGGTCAATATATAAAAAATGCGCCTTTAAGCAAGCTCATAATGCGATTGAGCATTATGAGCGCAATGATACGAAGCATTTTTACATATTGACCTTTTTTGACTTCGTCTGTCTAATTAAATTTCCAAATCATCCGCTGAAATATTTTTTCCTGTGAGTCCGATAAATGCTCCTTCTTCCCCGCCTTCTTTGTGGGCAATGAGCCATTTATTCTTAGCGAAAAGTAACTTTTCTTCTGGGAGTTTTTCTTCTTCTGCTTCTGCTCCGAGTGTTACCCCAAGTGGGAAGTTTGTTCCAAATGGTAAAATAACTCCTGTCTTAAATGCATAATCATTCTCTTTTGTTCCTATTGGTGTGTAATGAAGTGTTGTGGCATACAGTTCTACTGCGGTTCCTCCTGGAACGAAGAATGCTTCTAACTGCGCAGTATTATATTTGAAATCATCTGTAATATCTGACTGATGACCTAACAGTAAAATAACATCAGTTGCAGCAACATTTACTTCAGAAGAACGATGATATTCTAATGCATTTAACATTTTGTTATGTCCACAGCAATATCCAATCTCTACAGAAAGTTCTCCGTAAAGTGTATTGGAAATTTTCTGGCGGAAATCTGGTTCTTCTAATGGTCCAAAGGAAGCTGCATATTCTACTGTCTCTGGATACTCAATCTTTTCGAGTACATTATAGATTTCTGTAAAATCAATTCCTGTTAAAATCTTTCCATACTTCTTGAAAGATGCATCTGTTACCTGTTTCACCTTCATTATAAGTCCCCCTGTCTTTGTGAGCAGCTACCTCTTATTGGAACGCCGCCATATCTTTCTTTTTTCAGCTTCTTTGATGAGTTCGTCCCTGAAATTCGGGTGAGCAATGGATATCAATCCCTCTGCTCTCTCCCATGTAGAACGACCCTCCATGTTAATAATACCATATTCAGTTGCAAGAAAATATACCTGACTTCGCGGAGAAGTAATAATATCTCCGTTAAACTGCGGCAATACCCTCGAAAAGAGCTGTCCGCTTTTGTCCTTATATGTGGAGCTCATACAGATAAATGCCTTACCCCCTCTGGCTGAAGATGCTCCAATTAAAAAGTCAAGCTGTCCTCCGGTACCGCTAATCTGCCTTGCACCAAAGCTCTCCGACGATACCTGCCCATATAAATCTACAGAAACACAGCTATTAATAGAAACCATATTGTCAATCTGAGCAATGACGTCTGGACGATTCACATATTCAAGCGGATATGCCGCTACGCCATGGTTATCATCTAGCCACTCATAAAGTTCTGAAGAACCGATGGCAACACCAAATACGCCTTTTCCCCTGTCAATAGTCTTCTTTTTATTGGTTAATTTGCCCGCCTTATACAAATGCAGATATGCATCTGAACAAAGCTCGGTATGCATTCCGAGATCTTTGCGGTCCGACTCTGCTATCAGCTCTCCAAGAGCATTGGGCATACTTCCAATTCCAAGCTGCAGGGTTGCTCCATCGCATATATACGGCAGAAGATTCTGTGCAATCTTTCGGTCAATCTCAGACGGCACATATGGCTTGCCTGTCATAAAAGGTTCATGCTTTCCTTCCACGATGTAATCCACTTCTGACACATGAATACATTCTCCATATCCACCGTGTATCTTCGGCATATGTTCGTTAACTTCCACAATAACAATATCCGCATTCTGTACGATTGGTCCAGCCACTCCGGTATTTACCGAATAATTAAAATACCCATGCTTGTCCATCGGTGAAACACTGACCATTACTACATTGACATTTAAAAAATACTTATAATATGCAGCATTATTGTGAAATACCATCGGAATATAATAGCATAATCCTCTGTCACAAAGCTTTCTCTCATAAGCAGAACAATGCCATGTATGATAGACAAAATGTTCCTGACTCTCGTCACATTCCGCTACCTCTATAGGTCCCTCCACAAGATTCCCGCGAATCTTTACATCAAAAAGTTCGTCTCTCCTCTTAGCAAGAGCCCTATCTAAAAGAACCGGCTTTCCAAGTGAGCTAGTATAATCTACCCAATCTCCACTCTTTACTACTTCTACCGCCTCTTCCGGTGTACAAAGCTTTTGTCTGTACTCAGTCATAAAATCCTTTAACACCGTTCTTCTCCCCTCTGTATTTCTCTCCTGTTCGCCAGTTATACTGACATATCTTCCAATTCTTTCACCATTATTTTAACAAAATTTGTGCTAAATAACAAGAGGATGTGGGGAATTTTTGGAGTTGGCAAAACAGACGAAAGGTAGAGTGCCCTATTATACAATAAATGCTTCGTATCACTGCACTTAAACTGCTCAACCGCAGTTTAAGCTTGCTCTAAGGCGCATTTATTGTATAATAGGGCACTCTACCTTTCTGACTTTTGCAAGGACCGTAAATTTCCCGTACAATCTGGTTGCTTTTTAAGTTACAAATTTTTCTTGGGGATGGATTTGGGGTTGAGAGCTGTAGATTTCTGCTTGCTCGGAAGTTAAATAACAATCTTTCCTACATCTCCCCACTCCCACCCTACTTCTTCCACACTTCTTTTTGAAGAAAAAATGCTATCTATATCGAATTTTCCTCAAATTCAAAACCCCTCGCTCTTGTAGCTACCTAAAATAATTCTACAACACACTCATAGAGTTAACAAATTCAAATTTGGAAAACGTCCAAAATAACTTCTGTCTTCAAAAAAACAGAACCCCAACAGATAAAGACTCCCTATTTGTGGCCTCGGAGCAAAGGTTGGATGCGAGCGCCTAAGCGAACATTCAACCTGCCGCGACTAAAGTCACAAATAGGGAGTCTTTATCTGTTGGGGTTCGTCTGTTTAGCCAAAACCCAGAATTATTTATCCAGCTTCTTAGCAGCGAGCATTGTTTCTACAACCGCTCTTACGATAGCTTCTAATCCTTCTTCGTCTACTTTTTCTTCTTCTGGAACGCTTAATGCAGCAGTTACGATAGACATGCTGTATACTTCTTCTGCGTTACATCCACGGCTTAAGTCATTGATTGGAGCGTTAAGTCCCTGTAATACAGGACCTACTGCTGTATATCCACCTAAACGGGAAGCAATCTTATATCCGATGTTAGCTGCGTTGATGTCAGGGAAGATAAATGTGTTAGCCTGTCCAGCTACTGGTGAACCAGGACATTTTACTTCTGCTACTTCTGGAGATACAGAAGCGTCGAACTGAATCTCACCTTCTACTGCTAATTCAGGAGCAGCTTCTTTAATCTTCTTTGTTGCGTTAGCCACCTTTGTTACAGAAGGTCCTTTACCAGAACCAAGTGTAGAGTAAGATAACATAGCTACCTTAGGATCGATTCCGAAAATCTTAGCTGTCTTAGCGGATTCGATAGCGATCTCTACTAAGTCATCTTCGGATGGATCAATATTGATAGCACAGTCACCCATAGCAATCTTCTCGTCTCCTCTTACAAGGATGAAACAAGAGCTTACGATGTTGTTGCCTGGTTTTGTTTTGATGAGCTGAAGAGCTGGACGTACCGTATCTGCTGTGGAATATGTAGCTCCACCTAACAGACAGTCTGCTCCACCCATTTTTACGAGCATAGTACCGAAATAGTTGCTCTTAGAAAGAGCTGCTCTTACCTGCTCGTCTGTCATTTTACCTTTACGAAGCTTAACCATCTCTGCTACCATAGCATCAATTCCTTCGTAATTTTCAGGGTCAATGATCTGGCAGGCATCAATATTAAAGTTACCTGCTTTTGCTGCAGCCTTAACTTCTTCTGGCTTACCAAGAAGGACAACGCCGAGAATTCCTTCCTGTGTCAGACGATGGGCTGATTCAAGAATCCTTTTATCTGTACCTTCTGTGTATACGATGGTACGAGGATTCTTCTTTAATGTTTCAATCATTTTTGTTAACATAAGATACCTCCCAAAATATATCTTTGTCCAGTAGTATCAATAATAGTACAAAATACGCTACTTATATAGTAAGCCCTGCACCATGTTTTTTCAACAATACATTGATATAAATTTTTGACTACATCGTATAAAAGAAAGTACAAAAATGCACCGGAATTTGTATAAAAATTCCGATGCACCTTTATTTTTTTGATATTTAAATTGTACTTTTTTGTGAAGTCAGCAATTCTGGCTTATCATAGCCAAAACTTTCTGCTTCCATCATAAATCATACGATAAATCGACATATGTTTTTTCATCAACATAATCTATATCTTATCATTTATAACAGTTTGCGTTTTGTCTCTATTCTACCGTCATCACTGCTTCACGATTCTTTTTTATTCTGCTAATGCTTTCTGCTGTTCTTCTGCATCTTCCGGATTCTCATGGAAAATGGAATAAGCAATGTTTGTAGAGTGGTCAGCGATTCTTTCAAGACCAATTACCATATCAGTAAAGATAAGGCCGATTTCTACACCGCATACTCCTTTGGACAGACGTTTTACCTGCTGATTCTGGTAATCAATCTGCATCTGATCTACATCATTTTCCATGTCAATGATTTCATCAATGTTGTCCTTTTTATTTGTGACGAACATTTCCATACTCTTATCAAAAAGCTGAAGAACTTCTTTGTACATTGTCGTAAGTTCTTCCTTTCCAGCTCCAGTAAACTTCTCGTTCAGCTGGCTTCTCTTCTCCGCATTCTCAAGGATATTGATTGCGTGATCTCCAATCCGTTCAAGGTCGATAACAACGTGGAAAAGAGCACCAATTCGTCTGGAATCGGCAAGCGGCAGTTCATAACGGTTAACTTCTACAAGATAATCCGTAATCTCGCTGCTTAAGTAATCAATAATCTTTTCTCTGGCATTGATTTCCTTTACCTTATCAAGATTCTTATCTGCTAATGCTTCCATAGAAGCAACAAGGTTTTCTCTGGCAAGGCCAGCCATTCTCTCGATTTCCTGAATAATTTCTACTACGGCTGTAGATGGCACAAACTTGCTTGATGCCTTTCTGATATATTCAAGATGTAAGCCGTTATCCTCTTCCTCACCTTCTTTATTTCCAGGAATAAGAATCTTCGTAAGTTTTACAAACTGTGATGCAAATGGAAGGAAAATAATCGTCTGGAATACTTTAAATGCTGTATCTGCATTCGCAACGAAACGTTTCGCATTATCTGCTCCACCGAGAACAGAAATCGCATCGACGATCTGATTTCTCGCAAAGAACAGAATCGTTCCGATAACAATCATACCTAATGCGTTAAATAAGAAATGTACCATGGCTGTACGCTTTGCATTCTTATTTGCATTCATTGCTGCCATAACTGCTGGTGTACAGGAACCGATGTTGGCACCAAGAATAAAGTACAGACAGCTTCCTAATCCAACCAGATGAGAATCCGCTAATAAAACCAGCACACTGACAGTTACAGAAGAACTCTGTACTGCTACTGTAAACAGTAAACCAACAAGTAATGCGATAAATGGATTCTTAAGATAAGAGAACCAGTGCATAATTACCGGATATTCCGGAATTCTGCTCAATGCACCTGTCATACTGTTAATTCCTAAAAACAACGCACCAAAACCGAAGATTACCTCTGAAATCTTTCTTGTTATCGGCTTATTGCCAAACATCATCAGGCAGGCACCTGCAAAGATGATATACGGTGCAATGGCAGTCAGTTTCAAAGAAACAAGCTGTGCAGTAATTGTTGTACCAATGTTGGCACCAAATGTAATACCAACGGACTGTTCCAGTGTAAGGAGTCCGGCATTTACAAAGCTGACCTCCATAACGGTGGTCGCACCAGACGACTGGATAATTGCAGTAAATATCGCGCCAAAAACAACTGCAATGAATCGATTCTTTGTTACACGATCCAGAATGACACGCATCTTGTCACCTGCAGCCTTCTGCAATCCCTCACTCATGAACTTCATACCGAATAAAAACAGTGCAAGTCCACTCAGCAGTTCTGTAAGCATAACTAACATGATATTATCCTCTCTTTTGTTTTCTACTTAATGTTGTAATGATCTCTTCAAACTTTTACACAATCATTACATTTTTTTTACATGCCATTAAGTATTCTAATATATTTTAACACAAAAGAAAAGAAAAATCTTTTGGCATTTCTGACTCAATTCTCATTACTTTTTCACAGAACGGATGTGTGAAAGTCAATCGACGGGCATGTAAAGCCGTCCTTGAAATTCCAAGTTCCGGGCCATCTCCATAAAAAGAATCTCCCAACAGCGGGCAGCCTATCGAAGCCATATGGAAACGGATCTGATGTGTTCTTCCTGTCTCAATGATAAGAGAAACCAGACTAAATCTTTCAAACCGCTTTATAACCCTGAAAAAAGTCTTTGCTGATTTTGCATTTTCTCCCTGTCCTACTTTCATTTTTAGCTTATCCCCATCCTGTGAATCCCGCATCTCTTCCATCGGAATCTCAAGAACTCCATCTTCTGGAGGATTTCCCTTTACCAGTGCATAATACTCTTTTACCAAAATCCCATCCTGCCTCTGTCTTATAAGTCGCTCTGCTGTCACACTATTTTTTGCTATTCCTAAAATCCCCGAAGTCTCCTTATCTAATCGTCCAATCAAGTGAATATTGCTCCGCCCATTCTTCTCCCGTCCCTCGTTCTCAAAATATGCCTGCACTCCATTAATCAGACTGTCACTTGAATGCCCCTTCGATGGATGCGACACGATTCCTGCCGGCTTATCTACAAAAAATAAATCTTCATCCTCATACAAAATATGAAGATTCATCTTCGTAGATGCAATTTTGTTCTGCTTTTCCTGCGAATCTTCTAACATAACTTTTAGAACCTGTCCTGCCTTTCCTCTGGCTCTCACCGTCACTCTTTCTTCATCTAATAAAATTCCCCGCTCCTCATGTTTTACAGAACGGACTTTTTTGGTCGTAAGTCCCAGGACTTTTTGCATGAGAAAAAGGACTTCTTTCCCGTCATCAGTGGGCCCTAAATGGTATTTAAGATAATGTATCATTGTTACCTCCTTATGAAACTTTTTTGTTCAAAGAGCTGACGAACCCTGAAAAGATTCTCCATAGTATCTGTGACTTTAGTCGCTGCGAAAAAATGTCTACTTAAAATCTCCATCTTAAAAGTATTGATTTTGACTCCGTTGTAAAAAACACAAAGTCGCAAAATCAATACTTTTAAGATGGAGATTTTTTACTCTAGTTTACTTCGCAGCTCCGAGGCCACAGATACTATGGAGAATCTTTTCAGGACTCTGTGCTTTAGCTGAATAACAAAATACGTGTTTCATATTTGGTTACATCTTTCCCACCTGTAGATGCAAAGGATATAACTTCAATAAAAATTTGAATATTCTTCTCTTTAATCATCTCTGTTACTACAAATTTATTAACATCAAACACTAATTTCCGCTTATCAAAAAACAGCCACATTAGTCAGTTTCACTGTTAGATTATAGCCTAGATAACCTGCGATGACTCCTGTGACAATTCCTCCTAATACATCAGTTGGATAGTGAACATACAGGTACAATCTTGAAAATGCAATAAGAACGGCGAGGATTACAGCTATTTTCCAAAGTTTTTTCTCTCCTGCAAGATACAATGCCATTACTGCTGTAAATGAAGCGGCAGTATGTCCCGATGGGAAGGAATAGTCGTGTGGTTTTGCAACGATTAGTTGAATGGCAGTGTTTACATCAAACGGTCGAATTCTTGCTATTAATGGTTTTAATATTCCGTTACATAAAATAAAGTCTACGATTAAGGCTACTGCCAGAATGAATCCGCTTTTTCTTGTTTTCGAAATAAGAAGTAAAACAATTGTTAGCAAAATCCATACGATTCCTGCATTTCCTAACTTTGTGAAGTTACTCATAAATGTGTCTAATAACGGAGTTCTGATTTTCTGAATCATATTTAAAATTTCTATTTCCATATATAAGCCTTCTTTCTTTTTAAAATATGTTTAAAAAATTATTATTCCAAGTATACCAGAATTTTTGTTTCATGTCTTTTCCTGTTTTTACATACTTTTTACTTTTTTGATAGCTTTCCATATAGAAAACACCTATACATATGAATATACTTAATACCGAAATTGCTACTCCAAGTTAAAAACCTCTGGTCTCATAAGCAATTTTTATGTTATGGGTTTCGCCTGATATTTGCTTAATGAATTAAATAACAAAAAAGGCATAGACCTCAAAAGTCTATGCCTTATCTGCTTTCTTATAATGCCGGCGATCGGAATCGAACCGATACGGGAGTATAAGTCCCGCAGGATTTTAAGTCCTGTGCGTCTGCCAGTTCCGCCACGCCGGCAAAGAAAAAACCGGATATTCCGGTAACTTCTTACACCTGATGTTACTCAAGTGAATGGGCGGAGGTGGATTCGAACCACCGAAGCAATTTGCAGCAGATTTACAGTCTGTCCCCTTTGGCCACTCGGGAATCCACCCATTCAAGTCGCATTATTGCGCCTGACAATATCGTATTATATACTATCTCTTTGCAAAAATCAAGAGTTTTTTTATTAAATTATGATTTTACTTCGGGGGCTGTCTGTAGCTGCTGAAGTAAAATCATAATTTAATTGAAAGGGATTTAAAAATTCTATATAATTCTTCAGGCAATCTGTCTGCCACTTTCCTACAGCGTCCGTTTTGTCTCCGACAAATTTCTATTTTTCTACTTCTACTGCTTTAAGAAGAATCGCTGATACTCTAGGAAGTGTGATATCCAGTACCCCCGAAGTTACGGGATGTACCTTCTTCTCCATTGTGTAACCTTCCTCATCACTCATGATAACTTCCACCATCTCTTCGTTATCTGTCACACCAACTTCCCAAACAGAAACTTTAACTCTCGCTTCATCAAAGCCGGAGTTGATTAAGACAACCATTTTTTCGGTATCGGTGAAACGTCCATAGCCGATGACTTTGAATGCACCATAAAGATATTTGAGGGAGCCTTTCATTAAAGCTTCTTCTGCTTTATGGATTGCGATGATGTCTCTATGGTACTGAATGAGCTGCTGGTCTTCTCTTCCCCAAGGATAGGTTCTTCGGTTATCCGGGTCAGTCCAGCCGCACAGTCCGGCTTCGTCACCATAGTAAAGGGTTGGTGCACCCGGCCAGGTCATCTGAATCATAACTGCTGCACGCATGATGCCTTTATTGACGTTTTGGTTGGCTGCTTCCGCTCCCATACTTGCAGTACGTCCTACAGTCTGGTTTGTTCTTGTTAAGAAACGGGAATGGTCGTGGTTAGAAAGCTCATTCATGGAAACCATGAGTGACGGATACTGGAATCTTGACATATGATATACCATTGCATCTACAAATGCCTGTGTATTGCCAAGAAGATCCCCTCTTCTCTCATCACTATGCTTTTCCATTCCTGTCAAGAACCAGGTAACTGGCTCCATAAATGCACTGTAATTCATAATAGTATCCCACTGGTCGCCCATAAGCCAGGAACCAGCATCTTCATAATGTTCTGCTAAAATGATAGCTTCCGGATTGGCTTCTTTTACTGCAGTTCTGAAATCTCTCCAGAACTGGTGGTTAAACTTCTCGCTCTGTCCTAAATCTGCTGCAACATCAAGTCTCCAGCCATCCGCATTATATGGAGGAGAAACCCATTTTCTTCCCACATGTAAAATATAGTCATAAAGCTGTCTTGATTCCTCGTAGTTCAGTTTTGGCAGAGTTTTGTGTCCCCACCAGCCATCATAGTCATCATTATATGGCCACGCATTCTGATTATAGAATTTAAAGAAATTGCGGTATGGGCTGTTTGCATCGACAAATGCACCTTTTTCATAACCATATTGATTCTCATAAATACGTTCTGCGTCCATCCATTTGTTAAAGGAACCGCAGTGATTAAATACACCGTCAAGGATAACGCGCATGCCTTTTTTATGCACTTCTTCTACAAAATGAATGAAAAACTCGTTACTTGCCTCGAGATTGCGCTTGTCTGTGACACGGGAAATATATTTACTTGCGTTCATGTTATTATTTTCCCAGTCTGGAAGTGTATTTCCCTCGTCCACAACAATTTTTCCATAATGAGGGTCAACATAATCGTAATCCTGAATATCATATTTATGATTGGATGGTGACACAAAGATTGGATTTAAATAAATAACATCAACTCCAAGTCCTTTTAAATAATCCAAATGATCAAGAACTCCCTGTAAATCCCCACCATAGAAATTACGCACATCCATTTCTTCTGGATAGCGATACCAGTCATCTATCTTTTTCGATGGCTGATTGATATAAATATACTCTCTGTTCAATACGTCGTTAGACGAATCCCCATTAGCGAATCTATCTACATATATTTGATAGAAAATCGCTCCCTTTGCCCAGTCTGGTGTAGAAAAGCCCGGTGTGACTTTGTAGTTAAAGAAAGGCTCCAAATCTCTTGCAGGGCCTTTCTTGTTGAAATAGCAGCAGGTACCTCCGGAATGAATCTCAAAATAGTAATCCGCTATCTCTGTTCCCATAAGAAAGCTGCTCTCATAGAAATCGAATCGCTCTGTTTTAGAAGCAATCTGCATCTCCTTTTTCTCACCATTCACACACAAGAATACGTGCTCTGCATTCTCTCTTGCGGTACGGAAACGAACAGTAACTTCGTCTCCTGTCTTTGGCTCGACTGGATTCATATAGTTACTACTTCCATCTGTAAACAATGCCTGGAAATTCAATATTGGTTTCGTATGATAGCTGTAAAATTGCAGTTTCTCTGCTGCGGAAAGATTTCGTATTAGATTTTGAACCATCTCCATAATAACTACCCCTCTGCTGTTTGTTCTTTTATTTCTGTCTACTTACACATTTATTATAATAATTCAAATTTCTATTCGCAAAAGCAAATTTTTCAAGTATACTTTATGAGCTATATCGCCCAAACTTACAATACCGAAAGTATTCATAAAAATGAATATCTTAATTGCACTCTCACAAACAGATTTTGAATCTTTGTTTTTTACTTTCTATTTGCCGGTTCTACGTTGATTGATTTACCTTTAATCTTTACGTTTTTCATTGCTTCTAATACATCAGATGCAACTTCGCGTGGTACTTCTACAAAAGTATATTTATCGTACAAGTCAATTGTTCCTACCAAATTACCGGAAATTCCAGATTCCCCGGCAATAGCTCCTAAAATATCGCCAGGACGAATTCCCTGTTTCTTTCCGATGTTGATAAACAGACGAACCATTCCTTCTTCTGCACCTGTATCTCCGAAGTCTTCTTTATTATTTCCAGCATCTTTACCATCTGCTGTACCAAGAATCTCCGCAAGAAAAGCTGCAGCAACATCCATTGCTGTGTAGTCCTTTTCATTTACAAAGTCTTCTACCATATCAATGTATTTGTTTAAGTTCTGATCTTCGATATAATGGTCGATACGGTCAAAGATTTTCTCTACTCTTGTCTCTGTTACATCGTTAAGAGATGGGATTGGCTGTGCCTTAATCTTTGCCTTACAGTAACGGCGGATGTCTTTTAACTTGTAAACTTCTCTTCCTACAACGAAGCTGAATGCCATACCAGTTCTTCCGGCACGTCCGGTTCTTCCGATACGATGTACATAGTATTCCTCATCCTGCGGAAGGTCGTAGTTAAATACAGCATCTACATCATCTACATCAATACCTCTGGCAGCCACGTCTGTCGCTACAAGGATATCTGTCTTACCGCTTCTAAATCGGTGCATAACACGATCACGCATTGTCTGCTTCATATCACCATGAAGTCCTTCTGCAAAATATCCTCTTCCCTTAAGGTCTGCAACTAATTCGTCTACGCCCTTCTTTGTATTGCAAAATACTACAGACAGCTTTGGATCATAAATATCAAGAAGTCTTGATAATACTTCACTCTTGTTCTTTGGACGAACTTCATAGTAATACTGTGTGATATTTGGAACAGTAAGTTCTTTTCTGATTACTTTGATAATCTCTGGATTCTGCTGGTATGCTCTTGCAAGCTCCATGATTGGTTTTGGCATAGTTGCAGAGAAAAGCATCGTCTGTCTTTCTTCTGGTACACCATTTAAGATAGTCTCGATATCTTCACGGAATCCCATATCAAGCATCTCATCTGCCTCATCTAAAACAACCGTATGAATGTTGTCAAACTTCACTGTCTTTCTTCTCATGTGATCCATCATACGTCCCGGTGTTCCGATGATAATCTGTACACCAGCCTTTAAGGAACGAATCTGTTTGGAAATCTCCTGTCCACCATAAATTGGAAGAATCTTTACGGATGACATATATTTTGCAAGCTTACGAATCTCATCAGCAACCTGAATAGCCAGCTCTCTTGTAGGACAGAGAACAATTGCCTGTGGTTTCTTAAGCTTAGGATCCACTTTCTGTAAAATAGGAATACCAAACGCTGCAGTCTTACCTGTTCCTGTCTGCGCCTGTCCAATTACATCTTTTCCAGAAAGTTCTACCGGAATCGCTTTTGCCTGGATTGGGGACATTGCCTCAAATCCCATGTTAGCAACCGCTTTTAAAATTTCCGGTTTTATATCAAGTTCTGTAAATTTTACTGTCTCCATGTAATGTCTCTCTTTCTATTTTTAAGGATGCAATAAAAATTTTAAATTTTTATAAAACTGCAACTATAACTCTCATGAATTTAAACCATAATTTTTATATATTTGAATCTGAATTATAAAAAATTTATAAACTTCCTATTGCAAAAAAAAAGCTCTATCATCCAACAGGAAATAGAGCTAAGTTAACGGCACTCTTGTCTTTAACTGTTATCTACATTTTCTTCTTAAATATCATAGCACAGGTAAAAATAGCCGTCAAATAGAAAATTACCGCACTTTTTCCTCTAAAGTACAGCACTTTTCCACATATTTTATTGATGTGGTGCATTTTCCCACATTTTAATGTAAAGTTCTTCCTTTCTGTCGTTCTTCATAGGAAATGTTTTTCGCATTTCTTTAATCTGGTCTGGATCTATGTCTCCGATGAGTAAACATTCCTCCTCCCGAAGCGTCGTCACTGTCTCTCCATTTGGAGAATAAATGGCAGAATGTCCATTATAATGAAGTCCATCTCCATCCCCAGTACGATTCACTCCAACCATAAATACTTGATTTTCAATCGCTCTTGCTTTAAGAAGTGTATCCCACTGATCAATCCTTGACCTTGGCCAGTTCGCTATCACAAATATAATCTCACTTTTTTCTGAGCTAATCTGGAAAATCTCCGGAAACCGTAAGTCATAACAGACAAACGCTCCCAGTGTTGTTCCTTTCCATTCTACAGACTTTAACTTTCTTCCTCCCTGATAATAATCTCCTTCAAAACCGTAAGAAAATGGATGAATCTTCGCATAATTTAACTTTAACTCTCCATTCTCTGCGATTCCAAGACGATTATAGTAATGATTCCAGTCCGGATGTTCTTTCAAACGTTCTTCCGGCACTGGTTCTGTATATCCAAAAACGGTCAATATCTTATATTTTTTACTCATTTTTTTAAAAAAATGAATCTGATTCTCTGATTTTTCTCCCGTTTCTTCCACATTCATCGAAAAACCTGTCAGTGTCATTTCCGGAAATACGAGACAATCTACCTGATTCTCCTCAGCTTTTTGAAAAAATTCTTCTACTTTCTTCTTATTCTCTTCAATATTTTCCCAGCTTATGTCCATTTGGGCCATTCCAATTCGCATTGTAAATCCTCTTTTTCTTTCTTTTTCATTGTTTTTATCTTTATTTTATATCAGCTTCATCTGCTTTGTGCAGTTATTTTTGCAATTATCCTTTAATTCAAGAAGGCCCCGGCATTATTTACTCATTAAACTTTCTAATATATTAGTTGCATCTTCCATCCGATTGGCATCATTTATTCATTAGACCTTCTAATATATTAGTTGCATCTTTTATCTAATTTACACTGTTTTTTAATCGGTCTCTTAAATCTATCTTTGCTGATATTTACCAAATTTCATCTACTTGCTCTTTTTTACTATTAAATTCTAAATTATCCTCTCTAATTCTCTTGTTCATATTTTTTCTCAAAAAACCCTCTTGAAATCAAGAACCTCTTGTGATAATATCCATATTAATGATACATAGTTTTTAAAACTACATTATATAATATTTGTATGAACTTTAATTTTTAACAGGATATACAACCTTTCAAATCGTGTGAATGCAATATTTTGAAAAGCTGTGATTCCATTCAGGATAATGAAAATCTATTTTCAATTATCCATTTATGTACCTTTTGAATCTTTCTGTACCTGTTTTTACAGGAAAGACTCCGGGCGTACATATTCTATGACAGGAGGTTATCACTATGAACAAAACAAGTAAAAAGTTTAAAGATCCCGGCAGTGCCATCACACATTTAATCGCTATGATTGGTGCAGTTATCTGCGCTTTCCCACTTATCGGCAAGGCAGTACACACAAATAATTCCATCGTTGTTTTTGCCATGAGTGTATTTATCAGCAGCATGATTCTTCTTTACGGAGCAAGCACCCTTTACCATTCTTTAGATATTTCAAAGAAGGTAAATCTTTTCTTCCGAAGAATTGATCATTCCATGATTTTCGTGCTGATTGCCGGTTCCTACACACCAGTTTGCTTACTGGCACTCGATAGAAAGCAGGGAATTCCGCTGCTTGTCCTTGTATGGGCTACTGCAATCGTCGGCATTATCATAAAGATATTCTTTATTAACTGCCCACACTGGGTAAGCTCTATCATCTATATCGGAATGGGCTGGACATGTGTACTTGTCTTCAAGCCACTCCTTGCCAGTCTGCCAGCCAGTGCATTTGCATGGCTCCTTGCCGGAGGTATCATTTACACTGTTGGCGGTATCATCTACGGATTAAAGCTTCCGATTTTTGATAAGCTTCCAAAAGACTTCGGCAGCCATGAGATTTTCCACCTTTTTGTTATGGGCGGAAGCATTTGTCACTTTATCTTTATGTATGCTTATTTGATGTAGGATTGCTGCTACATTTTATATACACTTATTTATTTGATGTAAAACTATCCTTTCATCTTTTTCATTGTAAATCATGCAGTTATATATTTACATGATATAACTATTGTAGAGTTATTGATAACAGACTACATGACTATTAATTTATATCATACAAAAGGCTATCGTCCATATAGTTATCTGCCCTCAAGATAACTTATAACATACTTTATACGATTAAATCAATAAACATTCAGAAAAAGCCCGCTCTATTCACAGCCCGCTCTCAAAGCATCTTTAAAAAATGCTCTGGCGGCTATGAATAAGAGCGAGCTTCTTTTGTCTGGAAAGCTGCTTTATCGCACACTCTCTTTTCATCGCTTCCTGCTTCGTGTCATATTCCTCAAAATACACCAGCTTTACTGGACGGCGGGTCTTTGTATACTTAGCACCTTTCCCACTATTATGTGCCTCCAGCCTTTTCTCAAGATTATTCGTCCAGCCGGTGTACAGAGTTTCATCACTGCATTTTACAATGTATGTATAATTTCCTTGATATTGCTTTTGTTTGTCAGTCTCTTTCATTATCTTTCACTACTACCTCTTGTCACAATCAATTTTGTGACTTAGTATAACACATTTTTTCTTATTTGTACTTTCTTTTTGGGGAGCTTACTCTCACAAACTCCCCTATTTTCATCAGCCGGAACAATCAGTAAATCATACAATATCGTAAAAATAGCAAAACACAAAGTTGCTTATCAACATATAAAAAACAAGAAGGATACATGTTAGAGAATTCCGGCTGTATTTTTATAAGACACATTTCTACAAATCCCTTATCTTCACAACTATTCAGAAGTGATTCTACCTAAAACCATTTTTCTTCTGAATGGTTATTCATATTACTATATGCAACGGGAAATCGGACGTTCCTTATACTTGCAAATATAGAATAGACGGTTGTTGCTATGCGTAAGTAAATCTGTAGTTCAGATACTTTCCTTATACCCGTAAATATTTTACTGGATTCACTGTCTTATCCTTATACGTCATCTTAAAAAATACATTCGGTCCTTCTAATACAAAAGACTTTGTTGGCTCTGCAACTGTTCCAAGAACATCGCCTTCCTGAATGTCATCCCCAATCTGATAGTCAATATTGTCCAGTTGTCCACAATATGCCTTATAGTAATTCCCAAGTAAAATTGTTACTACTTTGCCATAACGGTCGGTATCCTCAATATTGACAACTCTTCCATTCGCCGGAGAGACTACTTCCTCCCCAACCTTTGCTCCAACAATAATTCCATCATTGCAGGCATACTGATCAAGTGTTGTATAATACACTGTCGCATCCATACTGTAAGGGAGAATAATATTACCCATTACCGGCCAGGTTAACTTTTTCTTTCCGTTATAATGGTATACCGAATCACCACTTGCTCCACTGTTCTCTGCGTTATTTCCTGCACCTTCTTTTGTTCCACTTATATTATTTTTCGTATTACTTTCATCTTTTGTATCTGCGTCATCCTGTTCTGAAGAACTGTTTCGCCCTGAATTACTGCTATATTTTGTTCCTTCACCGTTATCCTCTGCATTGCTGTCTAATGTATCAGTCCCGTTCTGTTCTTCTGCTCCCGGCTCCATATCCATATCATTGTTCACAGTGGAATCTCCTGCTGAATTTGTTGCAGAACCCGTATCATTCCCGGACACTGGACCAATTACATCGTTACTTTTCTCTGTCGTTTCTGTCTTTGTCTTGTTATCAGACTTTCCCCCATCGGCATTGCCTATTTTAATATTGTAGGCAGTAAGCACTGATAAGATTAAAAAAGCTGCAATCACCAAACTTGAAATATATTTTTTTTGGAATAAGTTATTTGGTCTTTTCATTTCATCACCTCTGGGTATAGTCTTTACCAGAAAAATGAAATTTATACATAACTTTTGCCGCAGGCAATGAACAGGAGGGGCGGGTTCTGTGTATTTTAATCCTACAAATCAGTTGAAAAAGATTTGGAGATGGGACAAGAGAAATAGGAATTCTGATATATTATTTTTCAAAGAGATTGACACCCAAAAGAACAGCCACCATTTCTCTTTCTGGTGGCGTCTCATTTGCTTCGCAAATCAGAATTCACAATTTTTGTTCCAGGATAGTAATACGATAATATCGTTGCCGCCATAATCTGTTTCTCCGCCAATGCATTTGCCCCATAAAGGCTCATTCCCATATCGTGTCCTTTGCCAACAGTGACCATGCGGAGTTTGCCGTTATAGTTTTCTAAGTAGAAGTTCGTGGAATTTAAGGCAAAGATTTTTTTCCATTCTTCTCCTGTCCATTTATTATCTTTTGCGGTGATTTCCTGTACGAATCCGTTTTCGGTATGTTTTGTAATTTTGAGACTGCTTTTTAATATTTTTATATTCTGGCTTTTGTCTGTTTTTGCGAGATTTCCGCTCTTATCTGCTTTGGTAAGTTTTTGCAGCACCTCACCATATGGAAGAATCTTCACATCCATGTAATCTGGTGATTCCACATCCTGACTGCTGTCCACACTAATCAAATATGGTACGGCTACGGAGTACATTTCTTCTGAGGAAACGGTTTTTCCTATGCTGACTTCATGATATAGTGCATCGGCATATTTATTCTGGTAAATGAGCACCTGCCCGAAAGTTGCATCGGAAGCATCTTCGAGTCTTTTCTTTATTTCCAAATATGCTTTCCGTCCATTATTTTCTTCTAATTCTTTCATGGAAATGTAATCGAGATTTAGGTTTTCTTGTCTGATATTCCGATATTTCCTGTTTATGATTTCTGTGCTTTGTACGCCTTTTACATTATCTGAATTTTGTATACCAACTACATTTGTTGTATTACCTGAATTTTGTGTACTTGCTGCATTTGCTATGTTTCTCGTTTTTTGTGCAGCTGTTATATCTGTTTCACTACCTACTTTTTTACTATTACTTTCACCGGAAGCTGCTTTCACAAAATTTGTTCTGCAAACAATCATCCACGCTTTTAATGCTTCCTCCTCTTTTATGTAGGATAACTCGGAAGCAGCCATACCGATGACAAATTGTTCTCCGTCCATTTTTTCTCCATTTTTCATCTCAACAGTAACTCTCATTTTCCTGTCCACAACGCCCATATTTCCGGAGATGAGAATGGTGGCGATGGTGGGGATGAGAAGTGCACCAAAGATGAAAAGGAGGTATAAGGCTAATTTCTTCATTGTATATTATATGCGGGAAATTACTATTTAATTCATTAAGAAACAGACACCATTGCCCTCAATAAGGCATATTTGTGGCCTCGGAGCAATGATTGGATGCGACTGAGCATTCAAAACTAAAATTACAGATATAAGGCGGTTCTCTCTTCGAGATTGTTTGTTTCACAATACAAGGATATTTTAGTTTTCCTTTCTCTTGTAAAATCACAAAAGAATACTTGTAATTTATGACGGAGTTACATTTACTTTAAGGGCACATTTTTATATAATATACACATATAGCATAAATCATGATGGATTAGTGTGTGCATTGGTCTGCTTTTTACATTTATTTGCATT
>NZ_CAKRCF010000031.1 GCF_934307085.1 uncultured Anaerobutyricum sp. | reverse complement strand
GGCATAGCTCAGCTGGATAGAGCGTTTGGCTACGGACCAAAAGGTCGGGGGTTCGAATCCTCTTGCCCACGTTTGATGCTTTGATTTTTATCAAAGCATTAATTAATGTAGCGCTATCGCCAAATGGTAAGGCACTGGATTCTGATTCCAGCATTTCCAGGTTCGAATCCTGGTAGCGCTGTAATAGATGGGACACATTTTTGTGTCTCTTTTTTTGTACATTGGGAAGATATTACATATCAACAACAAGAAAGTATATTGTTACTTGAGAATGGGTGTGCTATCATAATAAATAATGATTATACTAGAAAAGATGTGTACAAAACGCAGTGGAGGTTCAAAATGACAGAAGGACGTATTATTTATAATCCAAGTGCTTCAGTAATGAAGATGTTTTATCGTAAGATGAACGCAGAGAGTAGAGAAGAATTAAAAAGCAGAAAGTTTGATGCAGTAGGACTACTCCAGACAACAGTTTCTGGTGTATTATACTACGCAGATCGTGCATTTAAGACAAGTAATGTATATCCTGTAGAGATTAACGGAAGCTGTCCACAGCATATCACTACGTTAGCTTTTTTTGGAGAGACAACAGCAGTAGAGACAGCCATGAAGACGTTAATTAGAGAGGAAAAAGAGAAGAAGAATCGTTTGATTTAGTTTTTGAGACCTATAAACAAAACAGACGAAAACCCGAAATAGATAGTATATAAAAATGTTTCGTATCACTGTGCTTAAACTGCTCGGCCGCAGTTTAAACTTGCTCTAAGGTGCATTTTTACATACTATCTATTTCGGGTTTTCTGGCTTTAAAAGCTGCTAAGTTAAAATGGAAAGTAAAGAAAATGATACAAGAATAGGAAGTACCAAGAAATTATTAAACAAAGAATAGATGAATAAAACAGAAATCTGATGAAAAAATAAAAAAAATATGATATGATAATACGGCACTATCAGGAAATTTGATATAATACTGAGTATCGGGAAAAAGAATAGTAGTGTTTAGAAAATTAAGTACGGATCTTCGACAATTTAATTGGCGAGGATTTCACAAATGGAGAAATAGAAGTAGAAGAAAAGTAAAGGGTGCAATATGTATGAAATGAAAATACAGGTTCGTTATAGTGAAGTGGACCGAAGTGGAATAGTAAGACTGCATCAGATTTTAGAATATTTTCAGGACTGTGGGATTTTTCAGTCAGAAGAGCTGGGATTAGGTGTAGAAGAAGATCAGGAAAATCATAGAGCCTGGTATTTGATTGCGTGGAACGTAAAAATTGTAAGGCATCCAAGAATGTCAGAATATATCAATGTAACGACACAGGCTTATAAGATGAGAGGTTTTTATGGTTATAGAAGATATTCGATTATAAATGAACAGGGAGAGATAATCGTTTCAGCAGAGGCGATATGGATTTTGATGAATACGCAGAAAATGCTTCCAATGAAAATTACAAAGGAAATTACTGATATTTATGTGGAAAAAGATGCGGATAAAACAGTGAAAATCAATCGAAAGATTTTAGATGATGGCGATTGGAAAGAATATGAGCCAATTGAAGTTACAAAGCAATATTTAGACAGTAATAATCATGTAAATAATACGGTGTATGCTTTGTGGACAGAAGATATCCTTCCAGAAGGAGCATCTGCAAAAGAAGTTCGAATTGATTACCGTAAGGCTGCTATGTTTAAAGAAACAATAAAGGTATTTGTGCAGCAACAGGAGGATATTTTCAAGGTGAAATATATAAAACCAGACGGTGAGATTGCTGCATTGGTAGAAATGACGTTAAAAACTGCAGAGGATTAAAAAAAGAGTATGTAGTAGCTAAAGAAAACAACCGCATGAAACCGGTCAGCGAGCTAGTAAAATTAAAAAAAGAGTATGTAGTAGTTAAAGAGAGAGATTAAGTAAAATGATAAATGAAAAATGTATTGATAATTTAAAATGAAATTTGATTATTGAGATATTAAAATAAAAAAGTAATAAGCAAAAATAAAATTAAGAAAAATAAGTATAGAATGAACATTGAGAAAAACAAGTGTAAAATAAAAAATATAGAATAAATTTAAGAAAGGAAAAGCTGATTAGATATGTATTGATGCATATCAGTTAACAGTAAGATTTGTAAATGATAGAATTAGGCGTAAAACAGAAGTTATATATTGACCATAAAACTGATTTTGGAGTATATCTTTCTGATATTCCAGAGAGAAATGGAAAGAGTGATTGTGTATTGCTTCCGAAAAAGCAGGTTCCACAAAATGCGAAAATTGGAGATGAAGTAGAGGTATTTGTATATCGTGATTCTAAAGATAGAGAAATTGCAACAACAAATATGCCAAAGCTTCAGTTAGGAGAACTTGCTGTTTTACAAGTAGCACAGGTTAATAACATCGGTGGATTTATGTACTGGGGACTGGAGAAAGATTTGCTTCTTCCATATAGTGAGCAGGTTGTAAAAGTACAAAAGGGAGAAAAATATTTAGTAGGTCTTTATATTGATAAAAGTGACAGACTGTGTGCTACGATGAAAGTATATGATTTTTTACGTACAGACTCTCCATACAAGGCAGATGATATTGTGGAAGGAACTGTATATGGAAAGAATCCAGAATATGGAGTATTTGTAGCAGTAGATGATAAGTATAATGGTATGCTTCAGAATAAAGAAATTGTTAGAAAGTTAAGAATCGGCGAAAAAGTACAGGCAAGAGTACTTTCAGTACGAGAAGATGGTAAGCTTAACTTAAGTCTTCGTGAAAAAGCATATTTACAGATGGATGTTGATTCTGCAAAGATTTTAGAAAAACTGAAAGAAAATGATGGCTTCCTTCCATATCACGATAAATCTGCTCCAGAAGATATTCGAAGCGAATTTGGAATGAGCAAAAATGAATTTAAGCGTGCAATTGGACGTTTATATAAGAGTAAGAATATCAAAATAAGTAAAACAGGAATCGAGTTAACGGAAGAGTAAATGTCACAGCAGAAATTTTTAAATCCAAATAGAATATGGTTTACAATAGTATTACTGCATATAGTTGGTTCTGTTTTAGATTCTATGCTTGGGATACTTCCATTTGGCAGAGTGATAGCAACAGTAGCAATATGGTTTTTTCTGGTAAATATACAGAATAAAAATCTACGGCATATCGGAATCTGTATTGCAGGATGTATGATAACTGTTTTTATAATGTATTCTCTAGATACAAGCTATCAGGGAACGATACTCCTTAACGAATTATTATTGCTCTATGTATTCTGGATTTGTCAAAAGGCATATGTAGAGCCTGTAAAATACTGTCATCTAAAAAAGGTTTCTTTCAAAAGTATTTTACTGATTATAGTTGCTGCAATATTTCTATTTATTATAGCAGACTATGTAAATGCTTGTTCTATGATTGTCTTTCAGAACTTATTAGATGATTCTTTACAGGCGATTATAAACAGACCTGTAGAAGCAATAATCGCAGTTGCTATCCTGCCGGCGATTATCGAAGAATTCCTTTTCCGAGGAATAATTTACCGTGGAATTGCGAATAAGAACAATAAAACAACAGCAATTGCAATTTCAGCATTGCTATTTGCACTTCTGCACATGAACTTTAACCAGATGTGTTATGCCTTTGTTATGGGTCTGGTATTTGCCCTTGTCGTTTATCTGACAGATAATCTGACAGTCTCCATATTGCTCCATATGCTCTTTAATGCATTTACCGTTACAATAACCTGTTTCCAGCAAACAAAGGCGATACAGGCTATTTTACGATGTAATATTGCAGGCTATACTTTGTTTAATCCGTCCTTGACAAATACACAGGGGAAAATAGAAATAAATCTCCTCCTTATGGGAGCACTCATAGCAATACTTAGTGCAATAATTGCAGGCTGGCTCATAGTTCTTATTGTGAAAGCAGAAAAAGAAAAAATGATAGAAACGACAAGAAACAAAGAAGTCATTCCTAAAGATGATGATAATATTTTTGAAAATAAAGAAAAATGGAAACCAGATCTCCGTTTCTTTGCAGGAATCGGTCTCTGTATCCTTATAGCGATATTATATGAAATTTTGCTTTAGGAGTGTTGTATTGACGGACGAATCCAGAGAAAAAAATACTCTATATTTGTGACTTTAGTCGCTACAGGTTGAATATTTGCTTAAACGCTCATATTTAACCTGTGCTTTGAGGTCATAAATATAGAGTATTTTTTATTTGTTGGCTTATTTCTGATGTGCTAATGAAGCGGCAAGGAATCCCTTAAATAATGGATGTGGCTTATTTGGTCTTGATTTGAACTCAGGATGTGCCTGTGTTCCAATAAACCATGGGTGGGACGGAATCTCTACCATCTCAACAATACGTCCGTCAGGAGAGAATCCGGAAAGCATCATACCGTTCTCCTGAAGGACTTCACGGTAATCGTTGTTTACTTCGTAACGATGACGATGTCTTTCTTCAATCTGTTTGCTGCCGTAAAGCTTGTAAGCTTTGGAATGTTCGTCAAGGATACATGGGTAAGAACCAAGACGGAGTGTTCCACCTAAGTCAGTAATACCTTCTTTATCTGGCATAATATGAATAACAGGATTCTTTGTAGTTTCGCTGAATTCGTGGCTATGTGCATCTTTTAAGCCAAGAACATTACGTGCAAATTCTACGATAGTAAGCTGCATACCAAGGCAAAGTCCAAGATATGGAATCTTGTGCTCACGAGCATAACGGATAGAACAAATCATTCCCTCAATACCTCTGTCACCGAATCCACCAGGAACGATAATTCCGTCTACGTCAGAGAAGAAGCTGTCTACGTTATAATCGCTTACTAATTCAGAGTCAACCCACTTAATCTCAACTTCAGCATTATTAGCAACAGCACCATGTTTTAAAGCTTCTACTACACTGATGTAAGCATCGTGAAGGGAAACATATTTACCAACAAGAGCAACTTTTACTTTATGTTTTGGATGTTTCCATGCGTCAACCATAGCAATCCAGTCAGATAAATCTGGCTGTGGACATTCCATATTCAGACATTCACAGGCTACGTTCGCAAGTTTTTCCTTTTCCATAGCGAGTGGTAATTCGTATAAGATATCTACGTCAAGATTCTGGATAACACGTTTTTTAGGAACGTTACAGAACTGTGCGATTTTGGCTTTGATATCGTCATCTAATGGAAGGTCAGAACGACATACAAGGATATCTGGCTGAATTCCCATTCCCTGAAGTTCCTTTACACTTGCCTGTGTAGGTTTTGTCTTTAATTCTCCGGAGGCCTTTAAGTAAGGAATCAGTGTTACATGAATAAGGATACAGTTTTCATGTCCTACTTCATGCTGGAACTGACGAAGTGCCTCTAAGAATGGCTGACTTTCGATATCACCGGCTGTTCCACCAATCTCAATAATGGCAACTTCTGTTTCAGAAGCATCTTCATTATGATAAAAACGACTTTTAATCTCGTTAGTAACATGTGGGATAACCTGTACAGTGTGTCCACCAAAGTCTCCACGACGTTCTTTATTAAGAATACTCCAGTATACTTTACCGGTAGTAACATTAGACTGTTTGTTTAACTTTTCATCGATAAAACGTTCATAATGTCCAAGGTCAAGGTCTGTTTCAGCGCCGTCATCAGTAACAAAAACTTCGCCGTGCTGGATAGGGTTCATTGTACCAGGATCCATATTGATATATGGGTCAAACTTCTGGCTGGTTACTTTGTAACCACGTGCTTTTAAAAGGCGTCCAAGAGAAGCCGCAGTGATACCTTTTCCTAAACCGGAAACAACTCCACCTGTGACGAATACATATTTTACTGGCATGGATAAAATCCTCCTATATTAAATACTGTTTTTACATTAATTATATCATTATACTATAAGTTAATCTCTTTTTCCAGATGAAACGCGAAAAAATAGTGACAAAAAATGAGTGGAAAAAAGAAAAAAACTCAAAATAATGAGGAAAATCCGGATATGGTAAAGATACAATACCCGGATTTTTATATTACGAAAGATAATTTTTGAAAATTAAGTCGTTTAATTAGAGGGATACATTCATTCTCGTTTGAAAGGTATCTTGCAATTTTAATGAAAATTTGCTATGAGATTTACAGACAAATTATAATGTCAAATAAATTATGATATTAAACTTGTCTCGAAGCCCGACGATACTCATTCGGAGTCATAAATGTATTTTTCTTAAAAGACTGCGAAAAGTAAGATTGCGAGGAAAAACCAATCATAGAAGCGATTGCTGCAATAGAGTGATTGGTTGTTTCAAGCAGATTTTTACTTTCTTCAATTCGTTTGTCATTGAGATAGCTGATTGGTGAACAACCAAAATGTTTTGTGAAAGAATGAACAAGATAATATTTGTTCATCTTACTTTCTTTTGAAAGAATATCAAGAGTGATATTCTCTGTGTAATGGTTGTCTAAATACTCTTTGACAAATTTGCAGTCTAGGTTATTCTTTTCTTTAGAAGGATAGTTGTAATGAATGTTAGTATTCCGTTGAATTTCAATGAGAACAAGATTCAGATAATACCGACATGCATCTTCATAAAACTCAGAATGTTTTTCTAATTCGTGAATGAGCATTTGCATTAAATGCTGACAAATATCAGAGGAAAACGATAATCTGGTAAATGGAGAGATTTTCTGTTTCGTGTCATCAATGAAAGAAAGATTCTCAATCCCCAGTATCACAAAATCGAGAGGGGACTCCCGAACGTCAACAGAAAATTTCTGTTTATCAGGATTCACCAGTAATAAATCATTTTCTCGAACCGGTAAAAATTGGTTGCCGAAATAAAATTGTCCCTGTCCCTTTTGAATAAAGATAATTTTTGAATACGGATGCCCCGGAAAGATGTTTGAAGCAGGGGATTCGCAATGATACATATTGACATGCGACAATTTTACAGATGACTTTAGGTTAACATGATGCTGCTGTAAAGTATACCTTGTTTGCGTCATAACTGCCTCCTTTTTTGATTTATGACTTTTCGTTTTGCATGATGATTGCTTGTGATGAAAATGTCAAACGTCGATAATTATATTATATTGTCTTTTTTTTACGTTCTCAACGAAAGAAATATAAACATTTGGGATAAATACATAATAATTATAAAAATAATATAAAATCGCATTGATGTTTTCCTTTTTTTATGGGAAAATAAAGAAGTTGACTTAAAATTTTTTATAATTTGCAGAACTGAGAAGTGCTTTTGGGATGTATTAACATCTTATTATAAAACTACATAGAAAAAGGCAAGTTCGCTAGAGTATTTTTCAAACACGCTCTAGTACGGATAAAATTAATTTTGTTGTTGTACAGCTTGCACGTAAGACTTATTATGTGATTTATAAGAAATATATTTTAGGAGGAAAGTAGGATGAAAGAACCTGTATTAATTGTGATGGCTGCCGGAATGGGAAGTCGCTATGGCGGATTAAAACAGATGGATCCGGTAGACGCACAGGGACATGCAATTTTAGATTTTAGTGTATATGATGCAAAAAGAGCTGGTTTTAAAAAAGTTGTGTTTATTATAAAACATGCCATTGAAAAAGATTTCAAAGAAATCGTTGGAAAACGAATCGAGCCATTTATGGAAGTAGAATATGTTTTTCAGGAACTTAGTAAACTGCCAGAAGGTTATCAGGTTCCAGAGGGAAGAGAAAAACCATTTGGAACAGGTCATGCACTCTTATGCTGTAAAGATGTAGTAGATGCGCCATTTGCAGTAATCAATGCGGATGATTATTATGGACCAAAGGCATTTCAGATGCTCTATGATTATCTGACAACACACGAAGATGATGAACTGTACCGTTATGTTATGATTGCCTTCCATATTGAAAAGACAATCACAGAAAACGGCCACGTATCACGTGGTGTCTGCCAGGTAGATGAAAATCATTACTTAAAAGAAATTACAGAAAGAACAAGAATCGAAAAACGTGGGAAAGAAGCAGCATTTACTCTCGATGATGGAGTAAGTTGGACAACAATTCCAGACAAAACCCCAGTATCCATGAATTGTTGGGGATTCACCCCAGGATTCTTAAAAGTACTTGAGGATAAATTCCCTGCATTTTTAGATAAGGGATTAAAAGAAAATCCTATGAAATGCGAATATTTCCTTCCAAGCGTTGTAGAGGAGTTGCTTAAGGAAAAACGAGCAACCGTAGAAGTGATGGAATCTGCTGAAAAATGGTACGGTGTAACTTACAAAGAAGATAAACAGTCTGTAATGGGTGCAATTTCTGAAATGAAACACCAGAGAGTATATCCGGAAGATTTATGGAAGTAGGATTTGATTGGCTAAACGGCTAAGAGAATACCGTAGCGGAAGATTGATAGCCAGATTGCCTAGAGAGTCTAGAAAAGAACCCCTATGAAACGTTTAGCACAACGGAACAAAATTAGGGGTTCTTTTTCTCGCATTTTTTGAGCAATCTGGTAAAAAACTTTTTAATGTGGCTGTATTTAGCTGTTGAAGGAAAATTAAAATCAGAGTTCCTTCTGTTCATAAAGAGGATCTTTTTTAGAATTTCGTACCATCTTCTGATATTGCGATGGAGACATTCCTGTGATTTTCTTGAACTGTTTTGAAAAATAATAAATTGAGGTATATCCAAGCGACGCAGCAGTATCTGTTAAGTTCATGCGATTCTCACGAATGCACTTTTTGGCGGCACTGATTCTCATCTGGCAAAAGTACTCGATAGCTCCGTAGCCGGTCTGTTCACGGAAAATTCTCTGTAAATGGGAGCGTCCGATGCCGAATTCTTTACAAAGATGTTCTATCTTAATATGCTCAGCAATATGTGCTTCATAGTAATCGGTGATTCGATTGAAAAGAATAGAGTCTGTTTTTAAAAGAGAAGCGGAAGCTTCTTTTTTTGCATTCTCAGACGGAGTTTCCTGTTTTTCTTCAGGAGAAGTATACTGACGCATCAGGCTGATAAGGAGCATCTCTAAGTAGATGCCGATAAGTTGTTCTCCGCCAAATGGCTGGTTATATTTTCGCTCGAGGGCGGCAGGAGATGCCGAGTTGATTTTCGGGAAAAAATTATTTTTCCCTTCTAAGGCAAGTGCCTGTAATAATTCCGTTTCTTTTTTCTGGCAGATGAGCTTTCGATTGGCGAGAGAGGAAAGATTGGAGGCATCGCTGTAAAAGCCAGCAGTAAATAAAACAGCAATATTTCCGGTAGAAGCCCTAAAAGAATAATATTCGTTTGGTGTCTGTATAAAAAGTGTTCCTTTCTCTAAAGTGACAGGAGACAGCTTTTTGTTGGAAAAAGTAATTTCCGCACAGCCATCTTCAACATAAAGAATTTTCCAGTAATCATGGTATTCACTTTTAAAAATAAAGTCACTTTTATATTCAAAATAATGAAGAGAAGTAAGTTGCTGTATTTCAAATTCTTTTTTCAAATGTAATGATTCAAGAGCCATAAAGAAGTCCTCATTTCTATATTTTTCTATAAATATATTGTATAATATTTTTTAGTGGAAATCAAATAAGACTGACTGTTATTTGGAGATATAATAGTGTGTTTAAACAAGCTTTAGTAAAAACTGATAAATCACCCTCTTTGAGAAAACTTTATTTTCTGCTATAATCGTATATAGGGAAGAGACAGAAAAGGTTTGATCCCACATAATGAATAAATGAGGTGCAGAGAGTTGATTTCTACTTTTACAATGGAAGCCGGACTTATTATTGCGGCGATACTGGCTGTCGTGGGAGTCGTTCAGTGGAAGCGGCAGAGTGGACGGCAGCAGGAGGAAAAATACATATTGGATTATGCCGGGCAGGTATCAGAGATGGAGAGCCAGCGCCGGGAGGAGGAGCGACAGCAGAGAAAGGTCGAGGAGCAAAAACAAAAGGACAGAACTTTTGGAATGGATTTTATGATTACACATGGTTCTGCTTTTGGAGGTTGTGCAGCAGTACATTCTGATGGAACGATTCGCAAGGATAAAGTTGTACTTGATAATATTCTCATGTATGGAAAGCATCCTTCCGGTAAGGAATTTACATACTATATCGAAGATCAGGGCTTGGAGATATGTGCTTCTGACAGTCAGGATGAACTGATTGTAGTTTCCAGACAGCAGCCTTTTGAGATTCGTGAAGCGGGACTTTCAAGAGATCAGGGGATGGCTACGAAAAGAGCAGTCATAAAACAGGACGTAACCTATTATATTATTTTAGAATCCAAACATGAGATTTCAATTAAAGCAACAAAAAGATGTTAGACAGGAGAGGTACCAATGCAGGAAACAAAAACAATACGAGTAAAAAAATGCCCTTACTGTTTCCGAAATATTTCTAATGAAGACGCGGGCTTTCTTTTAAGAACAGACGGAGTAAGATTTCAGTCTCCGGCGTTGAACGAAGTATTTTCTTATAAAGAGGATGTATCTTATCTGTATTTCTGGAGTGCAATGGGGATTCCGGAGGAACAGATTGATGCCAGAAGAATTATTATAGATAATGAAGTAATGACAGAGTTGAATCAGGAACTGACAGCAGCAGGAAGTAATCTGGCAGTGAAGCGTTTTGATTCAGATAGTTATGGTTATTCCTTTCATGTAGAAGAGGGAGCGATTACTCTTTTTTCTAATACGATGGTCTGTCCTCACTGTCATAATGTACTTCCTCAGAATTTTTTCAAATATGAGATGTTAATGATTGGTCTGGCAGGAAGTGTTGCTTCAGGAAAAACAGTATATCTTTGTTCTTTAATGATGAATGGTTTTGATGTTATGCAAAGACAGAATCTTACAGTACGTAATGCCTATGGGAATCCAAACGATGATTATAAGATAGAGATGGAGCAGAACGCAGACCGCCTGCTTCGTTACGGAATCTGTCCGGAATCCACAAGTAAAGCATTTAAAAAGCCTGTATTTTTAGAGATTACGTATCGAATAGGTCAGAAAAATCTACATATGCTTACTGCAATTTATGATGTGGCGGGAGAGCTTATCAGAGATAGTGCAGGAACCGGAAGAACTGGATTTGTGCGGCATATGGATGGATTTATCTGTCTGGTAGATCCAGCGCAGATGCATTTGGAACATTCGCTGATTAATAAGCAGATTCCAGATGAAGAAAGAGTTTTAGAGAAGCTTTATATTATGAATCAGGAAGAACAGATGTCTATTCAGCGTATGAGTAATGAGAATGGAAAGCAGGTCATGAACCAGGAAGATTTTATGATGGAGAATACTGTAAGCGATGAATATTTCTATGAGAGGAAGGCAGACACTATCTTAGATTCTATTCGTGCAGTTTTGGGAGATCATGAATTAAAACAGAAATATATGGCACTTACAATTGCAAAAAGCGATTTACTTGAAGAACTTGGTGAGATTAAAGAATATAGAGGAAGCAGCCTTTTATTTGAGAGAAAACAAGTTTCTTATGGTTTTATGAATATGGATCATCATTTCTTAAGACAGGAAATATTAAAGCAGGTTTTTGATCAGAAGGTATTTCGCCTGCAGCGTAATTTGGATGATTATAAAGAAAGTGGTTTATTTGCTGTTTCTGCTCTTGGCTGTGAGACAGAAGAGGTAATGGAAGGCACGCAAAAGGCAGTAAAAACGGTAGGGCGTGTCAGACCGATTCGTACAGAAGAACCGATACTGTGGATGATAATGAAGTTTATGCAGGAAAGAGGGTGGCTTGAATGAAAACAGAATATTTAATTCATGAATATACATGGTCGAATCATTGTATTTCCGGCAATAAGCTTGGATGGGGAATTGTCGCATCTTCCATGCCAGAAGACAGGGGATATTTGAGAGAGCTTGAGAAACTTGCACAGGCGGCAGTCGTTGATAAAACTGGCAGTGTAGAAGTGGAAGAACTGGTATATAGTTCCGTATGTGGTTTTGTCAAAATGAATTCTATTTCCTGTGAGTCTGGAGAGGATAAGCGACAGAATAAGAGAGTAAGGATGTATCAGCCCAAAGCTCCTGAAAGTAACCCAGCGGCGTATCTTGCACCGGGAAGTGAATGGACGGATGGAGAAAGTATTGGTTTTTTACCGCCGCTTATGTTAGAAGAACCGAAATTTAATATAGAAGATATCTTGCGGGAAATGAAGCTGGAGGAAAGACTGCCTGAGTTTATGCAGGTAGTCTTTTGGTGTTTGTCAGGACATTCCGAAGGGCTTAATATTGTTGTACCGCAGTGGGAGGAAGAGGAATTCGCAGATAAAACAAGAAAGCTTATGTATCTTATTCACTCTTTTTTGCCGCTAAGCTTACGAGAAAGAGCTGGTTATGTCTCCTTTACAAGAGAGGCGATTCCTTCTGTTTCTTTCTATTTTTCACGCGAAGTCTGTGGAACACAATATTTTGTTTTAGCAGATAAGAATAACTGGCGTAATAACTGGGATGAAATAGATACTTATTTTTATATGGGATTTGCCGAGTGCTGTAAAAATAGGGGGATTGTATACAAAGAATTTGAGAAGGAGATTTCCAGATATTTAAAAAATATCCGCAGCACAGGAAATATTTTAAAAAAGCTGGAATGGATTTTTTATGTTATTTCCAGAAGACATGATGGAAAAGCTCTTAGTATGGAGTATCTTATAGAGAATGTTCCAGAATTACTATATTGGGTTGGAAAAGACAAAGCATTAGAATTTGTGGCCGAGGATATTTTAAAAGAAATAGAAGACAGTACTTTTTCACAAAAAGACAGACAAAGGTATGTAGAGAGTCTGCTTCGTGGGGTAACAGGTCGCTCAAAGGAGAGAATTATAGCAGAAATTGATCGTATACTTGCGGAAGCTTTTGAAAAAGATACGGTAGAATTTGCAGCATTGCTTGCTGTAATCAGGGACAGAAATAAAGATATTTATACAAATCTTTTATGCAATGCAGATTTTAGTAAGTCAGATTACAGACAGAGTATGTTTCATTTAAATACAAGGGATATGGAGAGCCTTTGCAAATATGTACAGGATTTTAATGAACAGAGTGTGCCGGATGAACAGAAAGATGATATACTTAGAACAGGAATTGGTCTGCTGAATGAAAAAATTTTTGAGAAGGAAAGATATGAGCTTTTTGATAAAATAGCAATTCATTTAAATCGAAAAGAACAGTGGATAATGATTTTAGAAGACTTTGTTAAGCAGCTTAGAGAACATGCACATCTGTTTGACAAAAAGCAGATGGATACGGCATGTTATATAGAACATATGCTTTGTGAGTACCGTCCGGAAATGCGAATGGTCATGAGGGAAGAGCGTGGTCATAGAAGGAATAAGGACCAAAAAAGCAGTAAATCAGGTGACAGCAGCGAGGAGGACTGTGATATGGGACGAAGATATAGGGAAAATCAAAAGACGGAGATGAAAGCAGTAATTGCAGAAACGGAACAGATGGAAGATGGAGAGAAAGAGGGACCGATACTGCCCTTTTTAATGATGGGATTTCCACAGGGCTTTCTTACAGGATGTATTATATATATGACACATTATTCATTGATGATTGGGCATTGGAAGATTGCAGTTGGCATGGCAGGAATGTGGGTGCTTTTAATGCTTAATTATGAATGTATGATTGTGCAACGTAGAGAGAATTATCCGCTGTGGAAGGTAATAGGACTCTGTCTTGTAGAAGGATGGATTATCGAAGCGGCAGGCTGGTTTTTCCGTTCACAGAAAGTAAGACTGTATTATTTTATTATTTTAGGAATCATTACAGTAATTATTCAGGTGATAAATTTGATTCGATTGTCAGCAGAGCGTAAAGAAGAAGCATAAAGAAAATGAGGAAATTATGGAAAAATTAGCGGATGATACAATAGAATCTTTTATGAATGCAATAGAAGAACGTTTAGCAGAAGGGCAGAAAAATAAGATTCCATTTTCGAGATTTTTGGAAGAGAAGATGGATATATTTGATTACAGTAATACTTCACTGGCGAAAAAAGTATTTCACAGGGTAGAGAAAAAGAAGGAAGGAGCGGTTACTTATGTACCCGTAACAAGACAGGCGATAGGTGCATGGCTCCGTGGTTCTATGCCATCTTCAAGAGATATTTATGTTACACTTGGCATGGCGTTTGAGATGGGACTAGAAGAAATCAATCACATTCTTCTTGAAACGTATATGGGATATGGATTGTATTGTAAGAATATTGATGATGCTTTGTGGATTGCTTTGATTAATGGACTTTTTTCCATTGATGCTTTTGAAGAAGTCAGAGAGAAGATAGAGCAAATATTAGAAGAGAATACGGAGCAGAACAGTAGAAGTCTTGCAACAATGGATTTATGGGTAATGCTGTCTGAGGCTAAAACATTAGAAGAGTTTTTTAATCTGATTCGTCTATACCGGGATGAATTTCGTGATGGCGCGCGAAAGTTTGGACAGTGTTTAGAAGAAGTAATTGAAGAAGAATACGGATATTATGATAAGGCAGCATGGTTTTTAAGAGATATTGGGTGTCTCCATTGTGAGGCACAGTTTTCAAAGATAAGAGCAGGGAAGGCAGTTGTGACAAGAGAGTGGCTTCTTCGTTTTTGCATTGCATTACAGCCAACGTATGAATCTATTGAAAAGCTTCTTGCAAAAGCACAGATGGAACCTCTTGGAATTACTCCTGCGGAAGTAATTATCGAAATGATTGCCAAATATAAGTCTAACTCGGTAGCAAATAGTCAGGAAATCTGGATTATGATTGAGTCGGCGGCAGAGAGACTTCGTCAGAAGGGCTATGAGATAGAGGAAGATTTATGTCGTAAATATAATTCTGTATATGAGCTTCCAGTTGCACAGAAATGGTGGTTTTCTTTCTGTATTGGAAAGCAGCTTCTGCAAAATGAAAAAAACAGAGAGTTTGGCTATGAAAAGAACGGATACTGCCGTTTTGCGATGGTTGATAAACTACTTTTTGATGATATGAATCGTAATAAAAAGAATGTTTCTTTTAAGAAAAGTGCAGCAGAGTACATGAAGGAGGGGATCTCTGACTGGAAGAACATTGAAGTACAGGAAATTCCTGCCCTTTCTATTGAAAAGAATTATGTACCGGACGCTCTGGATATGGAGAAGTTCTCAGATTACTGTTATGTAAGAAGACCGAGCAGATTCACGAAAGATTTTCTTAGAAATGATGTTTATTTTTATGCAGCAGTACTGTATTCTGTATGGACTGGTAAGTGCTATCAGAAGGAGAATGAGGAGCAGAATGTGGATGAACTTCGCAAGGAGTTTGAGAAAAATACATTGTATGCACAGGAGCTTTCACAGATATTTGATGCGGTACTCGGCGGAGAAGAAAATAGCTGGGATTGGGATCTGGCCTCTGTGACAGAAGCGGTGGCAAAAATAAGGCAATATCAGTAAAAGTTCAGAAAGCAAATATTTGAATAAAGATACTATTTATGGTATGCTCCTGTTGAAAGTGATTGGTAGGAACGCAGCAGCGTTTTTTAAAATAACGAAAGGCAGGAGCTATATTTATGTCTATTATTTCTCAGATTGGAGTAGTGATTTTAATTGCATTTATTGTACTTGTTTTATTCCGCTCGAATAAAAATCTAAAAAAAGCTTCGGAAGAGGGAGAGAACTTTGTAGATGAGTGGGCGTTAAGACAGGAAAAGAAGGAGGAAATACGTCAGAAGAAAGAAGAGAAAAAGCTGGAAACGCAGAAGAAAAAAGAATATCGAAAGTTACAAAAGAAGCAAAGAAGCATGGATATTTCAGCAGAGCCGGAAGAAGAATATCCGTCAGAGCCGGAAGAATTTGAGGAATTCTATGAAGAGGATCAGAATCAGGAATATCAGGAAGAATGGAAAGATGACAGACAGTCGGCACGTCAGGATAGCTGGGATGATCAGCCGGGATATGATGGGGAAAGTCTTCGTGTGAATGCAGATTGGTTGTATGATTACGAGGAAAAAGAGAAGAAGCACAGGGAGCGGATACGACCGGAACAGTCAGAAATGTCTGATTACGCACCGGAAAATAATAAAATTGTTCCGATAAAGAAGAAAGAGACAACGGGGATTACCCTTATGAGGCTGGATGCCAATCACAGGGTTATGGCAAGATATCGTGTCAGTCAGATTCCTTTTACAATTGGAAGAAGCAGCAATAATGATTTAGTTTTAGATGATTTGTGTGTTGCAAGAAATCATTGCCGCATCGTAGAAAGAGACGGACGTTATATTTTAGAAGATGTGGGAACAATGAATAAGATTTTTGTGAATGGAATGGTGACAGCACAGGTTCCGTTGTCAGATGGATTAAGAATTTATATTGGAAATGAAGAATTTCAGATTGCAGTAGAAGGTGGAAGAAGCCAGTCTACAAGACTTTATAAGAATGTGGAGGGAAGTTATGAGTAGACATGATACTGGAATGAAGGATATTTCCTTCGAGAGAGTGACATGGGAGATACAGAGAGCTTTCTATTCCTTTAAAAACAGTCCAGTTCTTGCAATCCTTTTGATGCAGATAGCCGCATTTATCTTTGTACAGTCAAAGGGAGCAGGAAAGATTTATATGGACATGATAGGAATTCTGGTTGGGATTACGTTGTTATCCTGGTTTTTTACTTCTCTCATCCATGGAAATAAAAAGATTATTATTTATATGTTATTGCTTCTTACAGTGGGAACGATGCTCCAATGTATTTTTAAAGAAGAACAAGTATTAAAAAATCCACAGTATTATGAGACACACAGTGCAACAGCAGGCTTGCAGTTTCAGTATATTTTAGGATTTACTATGGCATTTCTAGCCGCATTTATTTATTTAAAAAGCAGAGAAATTGCCAGACTTCGATGTCTAAATCGTTTTCATTTATCTACGATAAAGATGTGCAAGTTGTTTTTCTGGTTTTCTTTGATATTGTTTATAGTGACTCTTGTTCTTGCCAAAAGTGTTGGTAATGTAAGAAACTGGATTACAGTAGGTAGTATTTCACTGCAGCCGACAGAGATCATTAAGTTTTTCTATGTCTTTATTGCAGCAGGCCTTCTTGGAACAAAAGAGAATCCAGATAAGAGTAATATATGGGCATTTTATATTGTAACAGGTATTGAAGTATTATTTTTAGCCTTACAGAGTGAATTTGGAACGATGCTTTTACTTCTTATGCTGTTTTTAACATTTATATTTTTGTTTATTCCTGACCTCAAAATTTTTGCAGGGACAGTGGCAGTCATGGCAGTAGGAGGTACAGTACTGGCTTTTATGGGGATGCAGCTTACAAAGTGGAAGGCGGCAGGCTTTTTCTTAGGAACGAATAAGCTTGCACAGATATTCCTTTCAAATTATAACAAGATTGCTAATCGTTTTATTTACTGGCTTCATCCAGAAAAAGATGCATTAGGACTTGGGTATCAGCTGTTGAAGGCAAAAGAGTCGATTGTGCTTGGAGGCTGGTTTGGAACTTCTTCGGTAACAGATCTTCCGGTTAAGACCAGTGACCTTGTATATCCGGCCTTGATTCAACGTTGTGGCATGGTGTTCGCCCTTCTTGTGTTTATCGTATTTATTATGATGTGGCTTGAAGGAGTGCGGCTTTTTGTGCGAAAACAGGATAGATATCATAAGGCAGTAGGGGCCGGTTTTGTATTTATGCTTTTTGATCAGACATTGATTATTATTGCAGGAAGCACGGGTCTTTGCCCTCTTACCGGAATTACATTGCCGTTTATTTCAAGTGGAGGAAGTTCGCTGATGATCAGTTTTATGGTTGTGGCAATAATCGTAGCTGTATCAAGCAATGTAAAATGGAAAGGAACAGTAGAAGATGAAGAAGAACAGGATAAATTTTTTAAGGAGAACGCAGTTACTGCAAAGTGCCACGCTTATCTGCGTCATCTTAATGGTCATTTCTCTCGTGAGAGTTTCCGCGCTGCTGCCGGGCGTATCAAAAGAAGCAGACAAAAAGAAGAGTGAAGCAAAGGCTAAGGTTTATGAAAAGGAATATGTAAGAGGGTCTATTTTAGACAGGAATGGGAATACAATTGCTTTTTCAGAAAAGCCAGGCGGAAAGAGAACCTATACCCATCTATATGCATTTTCGAATCTGGTTGGGTACTGGTCAAAGATTTATGGAACATATGGCGTGGAAAAAACGATGAATGAGGCACTTGTACACAGTGATTGTGGAACGGGCAAGAAAAAAAAGAAAGGAGCCGATGTTACTCTCACTATAGATTCTGATCTTCAGGAGAGAGCCTATAAAGATATTGAAAAGTATAATGGTTCTGTTGCAGTTCTTGATGCAAAAACAGGAGAAATTCTGGCATTGGCATCTTCTCCATCCTTTAATGTATCTGAGGTAGATGATGCAGAAAAATGGAAAGAGATGAATCAGAAAGAGGGAGTATTTTTATCAAATGCCTATCAGAATCCGGTTGCTCCAGGGTCAGTGTTTAAATTAATTACTTCAAAGGAAATTATCGAAGCTGGAATTGAAGGAGAAATTGTAGAAGATACGGGTTCTCTGAAAGTGAATGGACAGACTATACGAAACTACGGAGGAAAGGCATATGGGAGTATTTCTTACAGAGAGGGATTTGTAAAGTCTTCAAATGTTTACTTTATGGACAGAGCATTGAAGCTTGGAGGACTTCGCCTTTATAAAACAGGAAGAAGTTTTCTTCTTGGAGAACCGATTTCTCTTGATTTTGCAACGATTCGTTCAAATTTTGATTTGAAAGAATATGAAGATAATATTGTGGCGACAACAGCATTTGGACAGGGGGAAACTCTTGTCACACCATTGCAGATGGCAATGATTACACAAAGTATTGCTAATGATGGATTAATGTTAAAGCCATATCTTTTTAAATCCGTAGTGAATGGTAAGGGTAAGACAACACAGGAGGGAAAGACCGAAAAGTTAGTTGAAACAATGGATGCAGATATTGCACAGGAGATAAAAGAAGCCATGAAAGAAGCTGCCGAATCATATGGGCTTTCAAGAGTGGGAGATCAGGAATATGCGATTGCAGCGAAAACAGGAACAGCAGAGCGAGGAGACGGCACCAATAATGCATGGCTTGTCACCTTTGCTCCAGCAGATGATCCGCAGTATATTATCGTGGCAAATAGACTAAAAACAACCGAAATTGGAAAGACACTTGCACCGGTTGTAGAAGACTTATACGATACACTCTTTGATCATAATTAAAAATTCCTGAAGAGAAAGAGTTTCCGCAGGATGATTGCCTGTTTCCAGAAGCATATATACAGAAAATGGAAGAGGTGTTTTAGTTATTGACGCAGTCGCTGCTTCTTCTTTTAATTCAAGAAGTGCATGAAAAAAGAAACAAAGTTCCTGAATCAAGAGCTGCTGACCTTTAAGATCAGGGGATAAATTATAAGAAAAACGCAGACTATACGATGGATTTGGGTTATTTAAAAAGTAGTAGCAGTATGTAAAGTCAAGCAAAGTAATCTGAAGCGTTGTATTAATGTTCTTTATAAGAAGATTAGATGGATGAAGGTCAGTATAAAGAATTCCATTTTCAAGAAGATAGGAAAGAACTTCACCGGTGGCAAGCACAATAGAAAGAATCTCATTAAGAGACAGACTAGCGGCAAGCTCTGGAAGAAGGATTCCATCACAGTATTCCATGCACAGAGCAAGAACAGGCTTAGATGTATCTGGAATATAAAAATTGTTCTTAATTCCATAATAGTGTGGAAGTGCTGGGTGAGATAGAGGGCTTAAACCGTTATATTCATCAAGGAGAGCCTGTTCGATAACAGGATTTGCATTTTCAATGCATTTTAAAATATATTGATGAGATGTATCGGTTGCTTTATATATTATAGTGTCTTTTTTCTTCTGGTAAAATATAAAAGCGGAAAATGATTCCGGAAACATGGAAAACCTCCTCTGGTAGATTTTTTATGTGAATCAGTGTATCATAAAGAAAAGAAATTTTCAAATGAGAGAAGGGAGGAAGTACGGTGGCTTTCTTTTTTGCAAGTGAAATAAACCGGCGTTCATCCAACGAAGACAGTTATTGTCAGATGGAGATTCGCATGAATGCTGAGGCAGCAGTAAAAGCAATGGTAGTAGCGGATGGAATGGGGGGACTATCCGGTGGCAAATACTATTCAGAGGCAGCAGTAAATATGTGGTATCAGGAACTGATCGCAACATTGATGAGCGAAGGATTCCGTGGCAATCCATTGGACAGGCAAATTGAAATTTTACAGAGATTTTCAGAAGAAATATATGGAAAGTTAAATCAGGTTCTCTATAAAAAGGGATTGGATGCAGGAATAAAAGGTGGTACAACCTTATCGGCTGTGATTCATTTCTGGGACACAGTGATTGTTTCTAACTGTGGAGATAGTCCTGTGTATGCACTAAAGGATGGACAGATTCGTCTGATCAGTGAAATACAAAATGTAGCAGAAAAGATGGTACAGGAAGGAAAGACTTCAGTAAGATCGGTTCTGTATTATCAAAATAAAAACCGTTTACTTGATTATCTTGGTAAAAGAGCAGAATGTAAGCCATTTTGTACCGTACTTTCCGCCAGAGATATTGATGGGGTTTTAGCAGGTTCTGATGGAGCTTTTGGTGATCTTACAACAGTAGAAATCGCTGAGACAATTACAGCTTGTGAACGTCCGCAAAAGATTATCAGACAGATTTTTGAGAAGGCAAGAGAAGCAGGAGAAGAAGATAACCAGACAGCGGTTTTCTATCTTATGAAAGATAGAGAAGATAAGAAGAGGGAAAGCGAGGTAAAGTTTCCAAAGGCTGCGCCGAAACAGACAGTAAAGAAGGAAGAAAGCTGCTGTTATACAAAGCTTTCAGAAACGAGGAAGCCACTTTCATTAAAAGAAAAACTTCTTAAGAACCGTTTTATAGGAGGACGGTAATATGAATTGTTATTTTGAAGAGGGCGAAGTTTTTACATGGATTCGTGACAGAGAAAGCTCTGGAGAAAATATGGTCGTCTCTTTAAAAATGTTAAAAGAATATCACCGCACCGGAGGCAAACAGGCAATGCTTGCAGAAGATATACGCACAGAGAAAAAGTACTTTGTGAAGGTATTATTTTGTAATGATCTGGAGCAGGTTTATGTAGAAAAAGAAAGTAAAGTGCAGTTATATTCTCCTTATGTTATTCGAATTTACGGAGGAATGCTGGATGAAAAAAATAAGAGATTTATTACTTTAGTTGAATATATTGAAGAAAGTGATTTATCTGAATTAATGCGTGGTAAGGGAATCGCAGGAGACAGTTGGAATGAAAAGATGAAGGTGCGAAATCGCATTGCCATGAAATTTTTGCTTGGAATTGACCATTATATGTCTATGTACAGACAGGATCCCATTGTGCACAGGGACTTAAAGCCGGAGAACGTTCTGGCTTCAGCAGATGGTTCTGTTGTTAAGATTATTGATTTTGACTGGGTACATCTTCATGATTCTAATGTTACGGTCATGTTCCGGCGAGAGCAGAAAGGAACTCCAGGATATGCCGATCCGAAATACTGGAACAGTTATATCTGTCGCCCGGAAATGGATATTTATTCTGCCGGACTTGTATTATATTTTATTTATACGGGCAAGCATCATTTTTATGGGAATGAAGAAATCAAGAATTATATGATTGGTGATGATTATGCCTATCAATTAAAGGAAATGCCTGGTATTGATGAGCGATTGAGCCGGATTATTGCTAAAATGATTGCCAGGGAGGAGGAAAGATATACGAGTGTTAAGGAAGTTATTAAAGATATGCAGGAATATCTAATGTCCGTAAGAAAAATGCCGGAGCTTCCAGAACTTTTAGTACAGCCTTTTGAAGAAAAAATGATTCGTTTTTCTTACAGGATAGGTGATGTGAAATACAGTCCATATATAAAGAATTATCGCTTTATTCCTATTGAATTTGGCACAAAACAGGAGCGTAGCCAGAATGGAAGAATGAGTGGGCATATTTTATCCTTTTACCGCATGGATGATCAGATAAAGGTAATTGTCCTGCATGAGGATTGCCATATTATAAAGCAGCAAAGAGAGAATGAAGTCTGTGAGGGAGATGTGTTTACTTATGCGGGAACGAATATTGAGATTTTACAGATAAAAAGATAACCATAGAGTAAAGATATAACGAATAGGAGATTTGGGTAATATGAACAAAAACTGGAATCCGGAAATTCCTCTAAATTTACAGCAGAATTTAAAAAAAGAAAAAGAGCAGGCGTTTACATTATATCTGGATTTTGTTGTAGATGCGACCGCATCTATGTACACAGTATTTCCAGCAGTATATTATGCAGCAGCACATTTTTTAGAATGTCTGTCTAAATATGAAGTGTATCCTCAAATTGGGCTTACATTAATAAGAAATGAAGAATGTGGAGAGGAAACAGAGACGATTTTGTTTGAAGGCCGTTACAGTTTCACCTCAGATATTTCTCTGTTTTTAAAGAAGTTAAAAGGAACAAAGCTTTATGGTGGCGGAAATGATGGAAAGGAGTCGGTTCATAAAGCAATCGGAAGTTCTCTTAGAAAGTTTCCGATAACCGGAAGAAACAAGGCAGTTATGGTATTTACGGATGCCTATGGAAGTAATGATTATGAAGAATATGCAGAGTATCCGGTTGGACAGGTTGTCTTTTTCTCTACGGATGAGATGAGTGAGGAAGATTTTCATTTTTGTTTTGTAAAACCAGATGGAGAACTTGATGAAGAAGCTTCCCCAATGTTTATTAAGATTGATAAACTATTAAAACCAATGAGTACAGAATTTCTCGATAACATTGTAAAGCCGCTAAAAGATTTAATGAAGGGCGTATCGATTGGAGCCTGATTGAGGTGAGAAAAGTGGAAGAAAGAGAACGTATGGATACCGTTCCGATGGAGAATGGAAGTAAAGAAAAATTATTTGAAAAGGGACACCCAGTAATAAGAGAACTGAAAGAGATTCCGGAAATTATTTTTGATGACAGAGTGAACAGGCTCCCTTCCTCTGCGATTCCGATTAAGTCTTTATTTGCAAGAAAGCAGATGGATCATTATCATGTAGATTCTCTCATTCTTAAAAAGATTGCCCTACAGGTGTTGCATATCCTTACACAGCTTTCAGAGAGGCATATTTATCCAGGGTTGATTGATTTGCAGGATTTATATGTAGACATGAATAACAGCCAGTATGGGGTTGTATTATTGCATCCGGAACGCTTTCAACTTCTTGCATTTGAGCAGGATTATGAATGGTATCCTGAAGATGAAAGAATTTTTGGGGATGCGGTATTATTTGATGAGAAGATGCAGCAAGTAGCAGACAATCGTCTGATTTATAAGATACTGGTTGCCAGTGCCAGAGGAAATGTCAAAGTTCCTCCGTTAAAAACAGAAGCAGACTATTCAGAGTTATTTTATAATATTCTTTCACAAGAGTGGAAGCAGATTTTTGAAAGCAGGGAAATATGCAGCTATGTCAGGCTTAGAAATCTTCTTGAAGAATCCATTCAGATAGAAGAAGAATTTGCACAGATGACAAAAGAAAGAATCGATGAAAAGTCTGCACAAAGGAGAACAAAGAAAACAGAAAAACTGCAGGCGCAAAAAGGACAGGAAGAGAGCGAGCAGTTTGATCTGTTTATTATTTTGCGTACAGAATTAGATAATTCCATGAAAATAAGCAAGATGCTATATTTATTACAAGATGAGCTAGAATTAGAAAATACGCTGATCAGACATCGTTCACAGCAGGCATTTGTATTTGGAAACGGTGCAGTCCAGGTAAAGAAGTTTCAACAGTATCGTTCAGATTTTCGTTGTCAGTTTTCACAAAATATCAGAGAATATTCTGCTGGAGAAGCACTTATTGTCGGTACAGATCTTATGAAGGAGAAGAAAAAAGAAGTGCTTTTGGGTGGCGAGAATAGCCCGCAGATAAAGTTTTCTATTTATATTCTGATGGATGGAAGAATCAAAAATGATCAGTTATTTCATATTGCACTTGACCGTCTTCAAAAATTAAAAGAAGAAGGAGTAATGTTAAAGTTAAGAACAGTAAATAATATTTATTGCGAGGCATGTCAGAAGCTTGAGAATCTTGTGGAGGATACACAAAAATGTTGTTAAAAAAGCTAAAAGATTTCCATGAACGAACGATGGAACAATATCGTGAAGAAGAGAACATGGAACCATGGAAGAAGAAAGTCATGGAAATACATGAGAAGTCAGAATTTCTATTTTATTACGATGCAACATTAGAAGAAAATATTTCCCAGGCAAGTCTTATAGTACAAGGGTCTGTCACGGAGGGGGAGCTTCCGATAGGAGCGCGAGTTTACCTTTATACTGGTGAGGGAAGATATCTTGGAAACGGGACGGTCTTAACTGAGCCAGAAGAAAAGGAACAGGGAAGAAAGGGGCTGCTCAAACGAAGAAGAAATGAGTTTAGTCTAAAAATTAATGAATATCTGGGAAAAGAAACAGAGAAGATGAATGCAGGAGAAAAAACGAAAATGATGAGGCATTTTGAATCCCAGGTATCGCTGATTTCTGAAATTCTGATTTGTGGAGATGGTAACAGACGCCGCTATAAAGGCAGTTATAGTCGGATTGCCAGAAGTAATATTGAACAGAGAGATTAAAAAATATCCCCTTTTGAGCTGTTGTGCTAAACGTTCCATTTTGCCCAGTAAAGCAGAAACTTTGCAGAAACGAATGCGAAGTTTCTATGGTCAAAATTTCACAGCACAAAGGCTCAAAAGGGGATATTTTTAGTCTCTCTTTCTTATAGGTTGTGAGCAATCTGATTAAAATTCTTCTAATGCGGCTGTCTATTCTATTACCAACAAATCGAGGGGAGTACTTGTGATCTCAGACCGGAGTCTTTGAGAAGCATATGAACTAAACAGCTGCTGTATACAGCCTTCTATCGGATTGCTCAGGAAGATTTTAAAAAGAGGGATTATTCTAAGATTGTATTTTGCGACTTTGTGCTGTGGAATGCTGACTGTAACCTTGCGAGCTCGTTTTTGAGCAAGGTTGTTTTATCAGGCAGCATGGAACGTTTAGCACAACGGAACAAAATACAACTTTAGAATAATCCCTCTGTTAGAAGTCATCGATGCAATCCGGTCACAAACTTCTTTCTAGCGGCGTCTGTTCAAATCGATAAATCAGAAGTTGGTCATCGGTTGTTTTGTTTCCCCCGACTACAAACTAGAGCGTGTTTGAAACACATTCTAGTGTTTTAACAAGGTGGAAAGCAATTCGCTCATGTCTTTTCCCTCACTGTTTTGTGCCAGATTCATTACTTGTTTTAGTCTTTCATTTTGATTTCCTTCTGAATTATTCATAAGAGAGTTTAGGAGAAAAAATAATGAGGGATCGGCAAATGGATTTGTGTCAGGGGCAGATTGGTTTTCAGTTGCGGCAGGTGCCGGAGGACGGACAAGTTCAGGGTGTTCAGAAAGAATCTGATTATATTTTTCGTAAAATCTGGAGAAGTTAAGAATTTGCAGGATATTGTCAATTTGGTGAGCCTTTTCTTCAGAAACGGCAGAACGGACAGAACGTAAGATGGATTCTATATCTTGAGAATTGTCTTCAAAGCCGCAGGCACTTAACCGTTCGCTGTCATCAAAGCCGATTATGATTTTTTGCATTTCAGAAGCCTTCAGGCAGATAGCGAGAAATTTTCCGAGATTCGGATTACAACACGGGATAATATTTTCTAAAATAGTTAGATTGTCATCATTAATCAGGCGGGAAAGAGGGGATGGGGAATCGTTAAAATTTGGCATGGAAACCTCCTTAAAAAGGAAAACTACCCGAAAAATTTTCATATATTGTATTATACAGGTAGATTTATCTGTAATTATTTTAATTTATGAGGAGGATAGAATAATTATGAATGAAAATCTTATTGTGGAAGATAATACAATTTATGAAATAGATCCGGAATGTCTCAGGAAAAAGCGTGAGTGGCAGGGAAAGATAGAAAAAGAAAACAAGAAAGAAGAAAACGAATACACGGGAACAGAAAGAATACAGAAAAAACAAACATGGAACAGATAAAAGGAGGGGACTGTTAATGAGTCCCCTCTTTTTAGAGATATAACGGGTTAGCAGCCACAGCCACATCCGTTTCCATTAGTGCTGATACCGCAGCCATTTCCACAGCAACAGAGAATGAGGATGAGCCAGATAAGATTATCATTTCCGCAGCCACATCCGCAGTCGTTGCCAGTATTGCAGCATAAAAGAATTAAAATCAGCCAGAAGCAGTTATTAAAACCACAGTCATTTCCACATCCGCAACCGGAAGAACAGGAATTCTGGCAATTTGTAGCAGCTAAATCACTCATGGGATTTCCCCCCGTTTTTTGATTACAGTTTATAGTATGCATCATCGGTAGAATGTTTCTTTTCTTGCAAAAAAATTCTGCGAATCAAAAAAATACAGAAGATTTCTGGATAAAATCAATGAAATAGCAGGATTAAGGTGTGAATATTTCATAAAAAATAGACTTAAAAAACATTTTTCTTGATTTTTTTGGAAAAAATGAAAAAGTGACTTGCTTTTTATTCAAGAATGGAATACAATTACCACTGGTATATGAAATAAGTGAAGAAAAATAAAGGGAAAGTTAATTTTCTTTTGTTTTAGAATTATATTAGAAATACGTTAGAGGAATTTTGGGAGGTAACGAAGTGAAACCATACAGAGAATTAAGCAAAGAAGAATTACTGGAATTACAGGCAGAATTACAGGCAGAGTATGATGCAGAGAAAGCAAAGGGTCTGAATCTGGATATTTCAAGAGGTAAACCAGGAAAAGAACAGCTTGATTTATCTATGCCTATGATGGATGTTTTAAATGCAGAGTCTGTTCTTGCGAGCGAAAATGGCACAGATGTAAGAAATTACGGTGTGTTAGACGGAATTCCAGAAGCAAAAGAACTCATGGCTGGTATGGTAGGTGCAAAGCCTTCCCAGATGATTGTACTTGGAAATTCCAGTCTTAACATTATGTATGACTGTGTAGCAAGAGCAGAGATTTTCGGAATTATGGGAAGTACTCCATGGTCTAAGCTTGATAAAGTAAAATTTTTATGTCCGGTACCAGGCTATGACAGACATTTTGGTGTGACAGAACAGTTTGGTATTGAGATGATCAACGTGCCGATGACAGAAGATGGTCCAGATATGGATGTTGTAGAAGATTACGTAAATAATGACCCTGCAGTAAAGGGAATCTGGTGTGTGCCAATGTTCTCAAATCCAGGCGGTGTTGTTTACTCTGATGAGACAGTAAAGAGATTTGCAAATTTAAAACCAGCAGCAAAAGATTTCCGTATTTTCTGGGATAATGCCTATGGTATTCATTATCTTTATGACAGACCAGAAAGTGAACAGCCACATATTTTAAATATTTTAGAAGAGTGCGAGAAGGCTGGAAATCCAGATATCGTATATGAATTCTGTTCCACATCAAAGATTACATTCCCAGGAGCAGGTGTGGCAGCATTGGCTTCTTCCGAAGCGAACATCGCAGACATTAAGTCTAAGCTCAAATGGCAGACAATCGGACCAGATAAGATTAATCAGCTTCGCCATGTAAGATATTTTAAAGACATTAACGGAATGAAAGACTATATGAAGAAACATGCAGAGATCATTCGTCCAAAGTTTGAGGCAGTATTAGAGACATTAGAAAAAGAACTTGGGGAGTTAGGAATCGCATCCTGGAGCAAACCAGTCGGTGGATATTTCATTTCCTTTAATGCAGAAAAAGGATGTGCAAAAGCAATCGTAGCAAAGTGTAAAGAAGCAGGTCTTGTACTTACTGGTGCAGGTGCAGCTTATCCTTACGGTAATGACCCAGAAGATTCTAATATCCGAATTGCTCCTACATTACCTTCTACAGAAGAATTATCTATTGCAACCGCTTTATTTGTAACTTGCACAAAGCTTGTAACAGTAGAAAAGCTCCTTGCAGAGATGGAATAAAGACATCTGCTTTTAAATTTTCTAAAGATTTGAAAGTGTTTTAAAAGAAAAGTAGTTTACATTCGTGTTTCTATTAAATAAATATCCACGAAGATTTTCGTGATATTATAAAGTAAAAAACTATTGCTGCTTTTAAGTTGTGGTGAATTTTGCAGAATAGATAAAAGAATAACAAATATTTCGAAAAGAGAGATATTTTTGCAGTTTGTATTGAAATTGGAATAGTATCTCTCTTTTTTTGTGGTCGAGTGAGGGTAGATTTTTGTAAAAAATGAGGAATATAGCAAAAAAGTTGTACAAAATTGGATACATATATTCTCATACGCATTCCCTTGTGATATAATTAACATATTGAGTTTTAGCGTTACGATTTAGAAGAGATGTACATATAGATAATTCTGAATCGTTACATTTTAAGGGTAATTACAACTTTAACCAAATAGGGAGGTATCTATGAGAGGAGTAGAAACAAGAATTCAGGAAATTAGACATGCTGTATTCACTGAAGTAGCTAAGATGGCTTACGAAGAGGGACCTGTTGATAAAAAGATTGAGGCACTGCCTTACAAGATTATTCCAGGCGAGACTGGTAACTTTAGAAATGACGTTTTCCTTGAAAGGGCAATCGTAGGAGAGCGACTTCGTATGGCAATGGGCCTGCCATACAGAGGAGCAGCAGAACCAGCACCAGTATCTGATGGAATTATGGAAGCAGATAAGCCAGAAGGGTACTACACCCCACCACTGATTAACGTAATCAAGTTCGCATGTAACGCATGTGAGGAAAAGAAAGTACATGTAACAGATGGATGTCAAGGATGTCTGGCACATCCTTGTATGGAAGTATGTCCCAAGAAGGCAATTTCTCTTGACCGTGTAACTGGTAAGTCCATTATCGATCAGGATGCCTGTATCAAATGTGGACGCTGTGCAACAGTATGTTCCTATAATGCGATTATTGTCCAGGAACGTCCTTGTGCAAAAGCCTGCGGTATGAATGCCATCACATCTGATGAAAACGGAAAAGCAACAATTGATTATGATAAATGTGTATCCTGTGGAATGTGTCTTGTAAACTGTCCATTTGGAGCAATCTCTGATAAATCTCAGATTTATCAGGTAATCAAGGCAATCCAGTCAGGTGAAAAGGTATACGCAGCAGTAGCACCTGCTTTCGTGGGTCAGTTTGGACCAAAGGTAACACCAGAAAAACTTCGTGCAGCTATGAAAGAACTTGGATTCGCCGATGTACTTGAGGTAGCAATCGGAGCAGATTTATGTGCTAAACAGGAAGCAGAGGACTTCTTAAAAGAAGTACCAGAAGAACTTCCATTCATGGCAACATCCTGTTGTCCTGCATGGTCAGTAATGGCTAAGAAACTCTTCCCAGAGTATGCAAATTGTGTCTCCATGGCATTAACACCAATGACATTGACAGCAAGATTAATTAAAAATCATACACCAGATGCCAAAGTCGTATTTATTGGACCTTGTGCAGCGAAAAAGCTTGAAGCGATGAGAAGAACTGTTCGAAGTGAAGTGGATTTTGTACTTACCTTTGAGGAAATGAGCGGAATCTTCGCAGCAAAAGATTTAGATCTTGAAAATATGCATGAGGATGTAGATGGTGTCAATGATGTATCTACAGACGGAAGAAACTTTGCCGTATCCGGTGGAGTAGCACAGGCTGTAGTTGATGTAATCAAGAAAGAACATCCAGATAAAGAAATCAAGGTAGCTAACGCAGAAGGTTTAGAGGAATGTCGTAAGCTTATGATGATGGCATCCAAAGGAAAATATAACGGCTATCTGTTAGAAGGTATGGCATGTCCAGGCGGATGTGTAGCCGGAGCCGGAACAATGCAGCCAATTAAGAAGTCTCAGGGGGCTGTAAAGATTTATGCTACAAAAGCGAACCATAAAGTAGCAACAGAGACAGAATACGTAAAAGAGTTAGATAAATTAGTAGATTAATTCTAATTACAGGATTGATGAAATAAACAGATGAGCCACCGAAATCTGTAACATACAAAATATTTTGTATGTTACAGGTCTGGGTGGCTTTGTGCATTATGCCACAAAGTAAAGGAGAGAGAATGCCAATTTCGGGACACCGAAAGATAGAGGGTTTTTGCTCATGATAGATGAAAGGAGTTTTTTATGAAAAAAGCAAGAAAATCGGGAAAAAAATGTTCTGTTGTGGTAGTTTTATGTATTATAGCGATGATATTTTTGGGAAAGAAAGTTACTGTTTATGCCAGCGATAATGAACAAAGTACATATAAGGAATTGTTCAGTCGATATACAATGGCATCTGTGTTAAGCGATGAAGATGGAGTCTATCCTTATAGTCAGGCGTATTTTGGTGATGAAAAGGATACAGCGGATGCTGTTATAGTTCTCAACTATACAGCGTTAGCTATGAAGAATTTGGACGATGATTCAAGAAGAAATATTCCTTTTGAAGATTTTTGCAGAAAATATGTATATAATAATCAATATGGATGTTTCTATGAAAGTGCTATATCTGTTGAAATGTTGCGGGAAGGTGCAGAATCTGAAAGAGCACTTAAGTCAGGACTATTTACATATGACAAAATGAAAGATGAAATCACCATTGAAAATATGGAAACAGAGAATCAGAAAATAAAAGGTGTTTTTCTGGGATACTGTAAATATAACAGGAATGGTAGTAATCAAACCATTCTTTATGGAGTATGGAAGCATACAGAATTTCCTGAAAAGATATATGGATATATTGCGTTAAAACTTAATGATAATGGAAAAATTTTTCATTGTTACGAAGTAGAATCAAATGATGTAAAGATGGATGTAGAAATCTATGAAGATAATTTTGATTCTCAGGGTGAGCCTGATGGAGAGATTGTCTATACGATTGGAGATAATAAAAAAGAAGTTTTGTTACCATGTCAGAAAAAAGCATATAGCCAATACAAGGTTTTATTTGAAAAACATGAGATTTTCATGGAAGACGTTGACATTAAAATAAGCAGTCAAAATAAGGAACTTATACAGGTAGAAAGAACAAGGGAAGTTCCGTTAGACAGTATTTCGGGCAAAGGAAAAATTGGCAAGACGGATATTACATGTACGGTAAAATTATTATCAGGAGAAACAGTTTTTGTAAAATCTTATCCATGTATATTATATCAACTATCTATTTTAAAAAATGGGGCAGAATATAAAGGGAAAGAATTTAAAGCTACAAAAGGTGAAAAAGTCACGATGACTGCCCGATTAAAAGGATTGGAAAATTATGAAGATATATTCAGCTATTATTGGTGGATAAGCGGTTGCCCGGAATTAACGAATACAAGAAAAAAGTCAATTCAGTTTACAGCACTTAAGGATTCAGAGTGGGATAAAATCAAGGTTAGTGTTTTATATAGAGGTAAAGTTCATACTTGTATGGAAGAAGAACTAAAAATTAAAATTAAGACGCAGAATCTGAAAAGAGGAACTGTAATAAGTGATAAAAAGACAAACGCAGTTTACAAGGTAACTGGAGATAGCAGCGTTCAATATAATAAAAGCAGTAAAAAAGTCAAAGTGATAACCATTCCAACAACTATTACTGTCAAAAAGAAGAAGTACCGGGTGACTTCTATTGCGGTAAAGGCATTTGCAAATAATAAGAAGATAAAAAAGATTACAATTCCAACAAGTATAAAAAGTATAGGAAAACAGGCATTTAGCGGATGTAGAAAGCTCAAAACAATCGTTATTAAAACAAAGTATCTTACCAGAAAATCTGTAGGAGCAAAGGCATTTAAAGGAATTCATGCCAAAGCAACCATTAAAGTGCCTAAGAAACAGAAAAAAGTATATCAGAAGTTCCTAAAAACGAAAGGAATCGGGAAAAAGGTGAAGATTAAATAATTTCTGACTCTCCAACAGCCCCTGTCAGAAACATTGAAAGCCGATATCTCCTATTTGTGACCTCGGAGCAAAGGTTGGATGCAAGCGTTTAAGCGAACATTCAACCTGTCGCGACTAAAGTCACAAATAGGAGATATCGGCTTTCAATGTTTCTCCAATTTTTGCCTGCGTCAACTCAGAAATTTAGCTTGAAAAATCTATTTTGATGGTGTATAATGGGAAGAACAAATGTTTGCACATTGGATTATGCTTGCATCTCATTAGAGATTGAGGTAAGATATTAAGTTGGAATGTCCGTAGGGCATTCCAAAGTCGTTTAAGGATATAAGTATGATTATCGGGAGATATAGTAATGGAGAATATAACAATTAGAGATATCGTGAAGGCTGCTGACGGACAGCTTTTATGTGGAGATGAGAATAAAGCAATTAAGGAATTTTCAATTGATTCCCGTTCTGGAAGTGAGGACAGTATTTTTGTACCAATTATTGGAGAGCGAGTAGATGCTCATAAGTTTATTGATGGAGCACTTAAGATTAATGGTGCGACATTTACATCAGAACATGATAAGCCATTAGACGGTTTCGAGGATAAGCCGTGGATTAAAGTTGCAGATACCGTAGAAGCGATGCAGAAAGTGGGAACATTCTACAGAAATCGTATGAATCTTCCGGTTGTTGCAGTTACGGGAAGTGTTGGTAAGACAACGACAAGAGAGATGATCAGTACAGCATTAGCTTCTCAGAAGAAAGTTTTTCAGACCATCGGGAACCAGAACAGCCAGATTGGTGTGCCGTTAACTTTGTCACATCTTACGAAGGAAGATGAGATTGCAGTACTTGAAATCGGTATGAGTGAGAGAGGACAGATTGAGAAGCTTACAAATATGATTCGACCAAATGTGGCAGTTGTTACAATGATTGGTGTAAGTCATATCGCACAGTTAAAGACTCAGGAGAATATTTGTCTTGAGAAGATGGATATTGTAAAGGGGCTTCCAGAAGATGGGATGGTCTTTTTAAATGGAGATGATAAGTTCCTTGCTCCATACCGAGGCAAGCTTTCTCATAAGACATTTTTCTATGGAATGGATAAGACTTGCGATTACAGAGCAGAGGATGTACGCGTAAGAGACGGACAGACACTTTTCCATTTCTTCTATAAAGATGGAGAAGAAAGAAAAGATATGGAAGTAGTTCTTGGAACAATGGGTGAGCATAACGTGCGTAATGCATTAGTTGCTCTTGGTGTTGCTCATCAGATGGGACTTGATATGAAAGTGGCAGCGAAGGCACTTCTTACTTTCCACGGACAGCGACAACAGATGTATGTCTTAAAGAGCTGCACATTAATTGATGATACATATAATGCGAGTCCGGATTCTATGAAGGCGAGTGTTTCCGTTCTTTCTTCCATGGAAGATGTGAAGGGAAGAAGAATCGCAGCATTAGCGGATATGCTTGAACTCGGAGAAAAAGAGAGAGAATATCATTATGAAGTAGGTAAATTTATTGCAGGAACTCGGGTTGATGAAGTTGTAGCTTACGGTGAACTTTCTGAAGAGATTTTAAAGGGAGTAGAAGATAATAGCGGAAGAATCGTGGTAAAACATTTTGATACCAGAGATGCATTAAAGAACTATCTCTTAACTTATGTGCATCCAGATGATGTTCTTTTGTTAAAAGCTTCTAATGGGATGAAGTTAAAAGAAATTGCAGATGCTTTTTTACAGAATAAGTAGAACAGGCAGATATAAAGTATTGGCATGTTAATAATTGTGATACAGTATTTTGCAAAGTTAAATATTAGCATGGCAGTCTGCCTGGCAGGTTGGTATATCATCTTTTATATGACGTCATAATAACAGATGATAATAGAACATGAAAATACTAAGAGTATAGAAGATAAATGAACATATAATAAAAGGGAGCTTTACAGATGAAGATATATTTAATGAGACACGGAGAGACAAAGTGGAATAAAAGAAGTAAGCTTCAGGGACAGGTAGATATCCCTCTGGCTCCGGAGGGAATCGAGCAGGCAGAGATGACATCAGAGGGAATGAGGGATATTGCTTTTGATTATATCTTTTCAAGTCCGTTAAAGAGAGCTTACAAGACAGCGCAGGTTGTTCGAAGAGAACGTCCGATAGAGATTGTCCGCGATGACCGTTTAAAAGAGATGAGTTTTGGAACTTCGGAAGGAAAGCTCATCGGGAAAATAATGGCGAATCCAACAATGACTCGTTATCAGAGATTCCGTCTTGATCCTGCACATTTTCGTCCGGCGAAGTACGGGGAGTATTTTCAGGATGTATTGAAGAGAACGGATGAATTTTTCCAGGAAGAGATTGTTCCATTAGAGGGCAAGGCAGAGAATATTCTCATTGTAGCACATGGCTGCGTGGTAAGAAGTTTTATCCTTAATTTTACAAAGCGTCCGCTCAGTGAGTTTTGGAAGACACCTTTTGGAAAGAACTGTTCTTCTGCAGCATTTGAATATAAAAATGGAGAAATAAATATGATTTATGAGAATAAATTATATTATGACGTAGATTGTCCCGACTGGCAGCAGCAGGTACCTGCTTATAAAAAAGGATGGACAAGGTAGTTTAAGTAAATTTGTGAGGTTATTTTATGGAACAGCAGACAACATATAATGCGAATAGTATCGCAGTTCTAGAAGGCCTTGAAGCGGTTAGAAAGCGTCCGGGAATGTATATTGGAAGTGTTTCTACAAGAGGTCTGAATCACCTTATTTACGAGATTGTGGATAATGCAGTGGATGAGCATTTGGCAGGATATTGTAGTAATATTCAGGTGATTCTTGATGAAGATGGAACAGCGACGATTCAGGATAATGGACGAGGTATTCCTACGGGAATTAATAGTAAGACAGGTATTCCGGCGGTGGAGATGGTATTTACCATGCTTCATGCCGGAGGTAAGTTTGGTACAGGTGGGTATAAGATTTCAGGAGGCCTTCACGGTGTAGGAGCTTCTGTTGTTAATGCACTTTCTGTATGGTTAGAAGTGAAGGTACGCTCTGATGGTAAGGTATATCAGCAGATGTACGAGAAAGGCAAGGCAGTTGCACCATTAGAAGTAATTGGTACCTGCAGAAAAGGTGATACAGGAACGAGTGTTACTTTTTTACCAGATGGAGAAATATTTGATAAAACATACTTTAAGGCGGAATCCATTAAGAGCAGATTACATGAAACTGCTTATCTGAATCCAGGATTGTCTATTACCTTTGAGAATAGGAGACCAGGAGAAGAGGAAACCGTCCTTTTTCATGAAGAAGAAGGATTAAAAGCGTATGTCAGAGATTTAAATAAAGGCAAGCCCGCAGTTGGAGAGATTGTTTATTTTAAGAAAAAAGTAGACGATATCGAGGTAGAGGCTGCATTCCAGTATGTAGATGAATTTCAGGAAACAATCATGGGATTTTGTAATAATATATGCACGATGGAAGGCGGAACTCACATCACTGGATTTAAGACAAAGTTCACTTCTGTCATGAACCAGTATGCCAGAGAACTTGGTATTTTAAAAGAAAAGGATAAAAACTTTACCGGAGCAGATGTGCGTAATGGTATGACAGCTGTCCTTTCGATTAAGCATAAAGATCCAAGATTTGAAGGACAGACAAAGACAAAGCTCGATAATCCAGATGCAGGTAAGGCTGTCAGTGAAGTGCTTGGTGAAGAACTTCCATTACATTACGACAGGAATCTTGAAGAACTGAAGAAGGTCATTGCCTGTGCAGAGAAGTCTGCCAAGATTCGAAAGGCAGAAGAAAGAGCAAGAACAAATCTTATTTCCAAGTCAAAATTTTCTATTGATACGAACGGAAAGTTAGCGAACTGTGAGAGCCATAATCCAGAAGAATGTGAGGTCTTTATTGTAGAGGGAGATTCTGCGGGTGGTTCTGCAAAAACAGCGAGAAATCGCCGCACACAGGCTATTCTGCCAATCCGTGGAAAGATTCTTAACGTAGAGAAGGCTTCTATGGATAAAGTACTTGCCAATGCAGAGATTAAGACGATGATTCACACCTTTGGCTGTGGATTTTCCGAAGGTTACGGCAATGATTTTGACATTTCCAAGTTAAAATATAATAAAATCGTAATCATGACCGATGCCGACGTCGATGGTGCACATATTGCGACATTACTGCTTACGTTTTTCTATCGCTTTATGCCAGATCTCATTCATCAGGGACACGTTTATCTGGCAACACCACCGTTGTATAAGGCGATTCCTAAGCGTGGCAAAGAAGAATATCTTTACGATGATAGGGCATTAGAAAATTATCGTAAAGCGCATAAGAGCAGTTTTACCTTGCAGCGATTTAAGGGGCTTGGTGAGATGGATGCAGAACAGCTTTGGGAGACTACACTGAATCCGGAAACACGTGTTTTAAAGCAGGTGGAGATTGAAGATGGAAGATTAGCCTCAGAAGTAACTTCTATGTTGATGGGAAGTGAAGTTCCACCGAGAAGAGCCTTTATTCATGCTCACGCACAGGATGCGGATTTGGATTTGTAAGGTAAGAATAATAATTTTAGATAATTTATGATAGAAGTAACTAGGAAGGATTAATTATTAATATAGATTTTTAAAATATCTTTATTTATGTAGATAGAATTTTTGATGTGCGTTGTGTATTTGTGAGAATATGTATGAACCTGAATAGTTACAAATAGATTGAGAAACGGAGAAAGAAATGTCTGAGCAGATTATAAAAACAGAGTTTTCTGACGTAATGCAGAAGTCTTATATTGATTATGCGATGAGTGTTATCTGTCAGCGAGCTTTACCAGATGTGAGGGACGGTTTAAAACCGGTACAGCGAAGAGTACTGTATGCGATGCAGGAGTTAGGTCTTTCATCAGACAAGCCACATCGTAAATGTGCCCGTATTGTCGGAGATACCATGGGTAAATATCATCCACACGGTGACAGTTCAATTTATGAAGCGTTAGTTGTAATGGAGCAGGATTTTAAAAAGGGAATGCCTTTAGTTGATGGACATGGCAACTTTGGTTCTATCGAGGGAGATGGAGCGGCTGCCATGCGTTACACAGAGGCGAAGCTTCAGAAGTTTACGCAGGATGTTTATCTTGCGGATATGGATAAGAATGTTGTTGATTTTCAGCCAAACTTTGATGAGACGGAGAAAGAACCCATTGTTCTTCCGGTTCGTATTCCAAATCTTTTGATTAATGGTGCAGAAGGAATTGCAGTAGGAATGACCACAAGCATTCCACCACACAATCTTTCGGAAGTTGTAGATGGTGTAAAAGCGTATATGGATAATCCAGAGATTACAACAGAAGAACTGATGGAATATATCAAAGGACCGGACTTTCCGACAGGTGGAATCGTAGTAAACCAGAAAGAATTGAAGAATATTTATGAGACTGGAAGTGGCAAGATGAAGCTTCGTGGAAAGGTTCATTTTGAGAAAGCCAAGAAACGTTCCGAGAGGGATAAACTTGTTATCACAGAGATTCCATATACAATGATTGGGGCTAACATCAGTAAGTTTATTTCTGATGTTGTTGGTTTGATTGAGAATAAGACAACAAGTGATATTGTCGACGTTTCCAATGAATCTTCCAAAGAGGGAATCCGTATCGTATTAGAACTCCGCAGAAATGCAGATGTGGAGCGTTTAGAGAACCTTCTCTATAAGAAGACAAGATTAGAAGATACCTTTGGTGTAAATATGCTCGCCATCGCCAATGGTAAACCGGAACTTTTAAGCTTAAAGGATATTATCAGACATCACGTAAAGTTCCATTATGAAGTACTTACAAGAAAGTATGAGACACTTCTTAAAAAAGAATTAGAACAAAAAGAAATCAAAGAAGGTCTGATTAAAGCATGTGACATTATTGACTTGATTATCGAGATTCTTCGTGGAAGCAAGAGTTTAAAAGATGCAAAAGCCTGCCTGATTAACGGAGACACAGAAAATATCACTTTCAAAACGCAGAAGTCCAAAAAGGAAGCATCCAAACTTGGTTTCACAGAAAAACAGGCATCTGCCATCCTTGAAATGCGCCTGTACCGTCTCATCGGACTTGAAATTATGGCATTACAGGAAGAATACGCAGAAATTCTGAAAAAGATAGATAAATATCAGGATATTTTAGAGCATCCAGCCTCCATGAAGCGTGTCATGAAAAAGGATTTGGAAAAAATTAAGAAGAATTACGGCTTCGACAGAAAGACAGAACTTACAAACGCAAAAGCAGCTATTGTAAAAGCACTGCCAATCGAAGAAAAAGAAGTTATATTTGTTATGGATCGTTTTGGTTATTCTAAGATTCTTGATAAAAATACTTACGAGAGAAATGAGGAGACCGTATTAAAGGAATACCGTCACATTGTACACTGTATGAATACCGATAAAATATGTGTATTTACCGATACCGGCGTAATGCACCAGATAAAAGTACAGGATATTCCGTCGGGACGACTCCGAGATAAAGGAACCCCTCTTGATAATATCGGAAACTATGACAGCCGGAATGAACAGATTCTTCTCATCGTTCCAGACAGAACGTTAAAAGAATCCTCGTTATTATTTGTCACTGCCTCATCTATGATAAAAATTGTTGATGGAGCAGAATTTATTGTACAGAAAAAAACAGTAGCATCCACCAAACTAGCAGAGGGGGATACATTAGCGGCAGTACGCCTTGTAGCTGCAAAAGAAGGCGGCACAAACGCTCAGATTATTATGCAGAGCGAAGAAGGCTACTTCCTGCGTTTCCCATTAGAAGAAGTGACAAGAAAGAAAAAAGGAGCCATCGGTATCCGTGGCATGAAACTTCAGGAAGATGACCATGTGAAGCATGTATATCTTACTGGGGTGGAGAATGAAGACGATCCATCGATTATTTATAAAGAAAAAGAGTTAGTGTTCAGCAAAATACGACTCATGGGAAGAGATGGGAAAGGCGTCAAAGTAAGACGATAACTTCTGATTTGTAGTACTGAACAGATGCCGCTGTAGAGAAGGTTGTGCTCGGATTGCCAAAAGTAATATTGAACAGAGAGACTAAAACATCTCCCATTTTGAGCTGTTGTGCTAAACGTTCCATTTTGCCCAGTAAAGCAGAAACTTCGCAGTAATGAATGCGAAGTTTCTATGGTCAAAATTCCACAGCACAAAGGCTCAAAATGGGAGATGTTTTAGTCTCTCTTTCTTATAGGTTGTGAGCAATCTGGTCAAAATTTTCTAATGCGGCTGTCTGTTCTATTACTAACAAATCAAGGAAAGTACCTGGGATTTTAGGCAGAAGTCTTTGGCAATATACTTGAAGGATTCGGGGTTCTGGAGGATTACAATGTTATAGAAAAATATAACAGATTTATAATACAATAAACCATACAAAAAGAGAATCCTCTAATTCATCTCCTCTAATCTTTTCTATCAATTTATAGGAGTTAGCAAAAACAGCCGTTACAAAAGTTTTTTGCCGGATTTTACAAAGAATTTAGGAGAAAGAAACATAAAAATATCCTATTTTGTGATTTTGTGCTGCGGAATTTTGACCATAGGAACTTGGGACTCCTTTCTCCCAAGTTCCTGCTTTACTGGGCAAAATGGAGCGTTTAGCACAACGGAACAAAATAGGATATTTTTATGTTTCTTATCTAAAGACTTCTGAAAATTCGG
>NZ_CAKRCF010000030.1 GCF_934307085.1 uncultured Anaerobutyricum sp. | reverse complement strand
GAGGTAGATAGGGCAGAGATGGAAGCACAGTGATGTGTGGAGTTGACTGTTACTAATCGGTCGATAGCTTGACCTTAAGAAGTTATTGGAATAGAAGATGATAGTTTGTGTGTAGTTTTGAAGGTATATGATATAAAAAAGAGCCGACAAAGTAAAATTTACTTTGTTGGCTCTTTTTACTTTCTAAAATTCATATTTTTTATTCTAAATAGGATTTGTTAAACTAGACAGGTGCTGCTGTAGAAGAATTGACTGTTAGGATTGCACAAATTCTTCTACAGTGGCATCTGTTACCAAATCAACAAATTGTTATTTAATTAAGTGGCAGATTTCTTTTGCCGTTTCACTATGATTCATCGTATAGATATGCACGTAATGCATCCCTTGTTCTGCCAGATCATTAATCTGCCTTGCCGCATATTCAATTCCAGCCTTTCGCATATCCGAAGGATTCTCCCCGTAAGTTGCGATTAAATCAGAGAGTGCCTTTGGAATGCTGGCCCCGGACAGATTGATAGTGGTGTTGATCATTTTCGCGCTGGTGATTGGCATGATTCCTGCATGAACAGGAACGGTGATACCCTTTTGGTCAGCGGCATCCATAAATCGGTAAAATGCATCGTTGTCAAAGAAAAGCTGACTGATTAAGGCATCAGCACCTTGCTCTACTTTGTGTTTGAGCCAGTGGAGGTCCTCTTCCATAGAAGGTGCTTCATAGTGTTTTTCTGGATAGCAGGCAGCAGCGACACGGAAACCAGCTTTTTTTAAGATTGGGATGATTTCAGATGGGTGTTTATACTGACGGTTTGCAAAATCTTCTTCACTCATATCAAATGGTTTATCCCCACGAAGGGCAAGTACGCTGTGGATTCCGGCATTTTTGAAATTTTCTATTGTGGATAAAAGTTTTTCCTCTGTTAAAGCAGCACAGGTAAGGTGTGCAATAGAGCGGATTCCCAGTTCATTTTCAATATGAGAAGCAATTTCTGCAGTTTTTTTGCTGTTGCTTCCACCTGCTCCGTAGGTACAGCTTATAAATTCTGGATGTAATCCTTTTAATTCATCAAGTGTTTCATATAATCCTGGAAAGTCTTCCCATTTCTTAGGAGGAAAAACCTCAAAAGATAAAGAAAGAGTCTTTAAAATATCTTGTGGGTTTGTCTGCATTGTATTCATGAAATTAATTCCTTTCTATAAGTTATGTTTTAATTATATTTTGCAACAACTTACAATTTATAACTTATGACAATTCAGGTAATATATTGATTTTTTTAGCATAGCCTTATTGGCATATCTTTATACTTTAAAGTTTTTTGTAGCATTATATTATGAAGAATAGATGAAAATGGATATGTTTTCCCTTACTTCTGAATCAGTTTTAAGTATATTGCAATCTGTTGCTTTTTCCCGTTGATATTTTACCCTTTTTTGTGCGAATTATCAAGAAAGTGCCAACTAATCCCATGAACTGTCCAATTTTTTCATAGAATGTTCAAAATGGGTGTGATATAATGTTCGCATAGGAGTACATTTACGCCAATTTGGGTGTGATGTCATTATTATGAGTGTAATGATGAACATAAATAAGAATTAAAGGAGCTGACATTATGGATATCAAAGAATTATTACCAAAGGACACAGAAGGAAGATTACGTATTATTCAGGAGACTGTGCCTGGAAGACAGATTACACTGGCTCATGTTATTACAAGCCCTAAGCCAATCGTATACCGTAAGTTAGGACTGAATCCAGATATCGATTTTGACCGTTCTGCAATCGGTATTATCACAGTTACTCCGAGTGAATCTGCCGTAATCGGTGCAGATATCGCTATCAAGAGTGGAGACGTTTATCTGGGATTCGTAGACCGTTTCAGCGGTACTTTAATTCTGACAGGACGTATTTCTGCAGTAGAATCTGCTGTTAAGGCTGTTATCCATTATTTCCAGAATGATTTAGGATATGCTACATGCCCTGTTACTAAGAAGTAGAATAGGAACCATGGTTATATCATGGTAGCTAGGAAGTGAAATAGTAATTGGGGCATGTCATAGTGGCTAAGAAGTGGAATAGCAATCGTGATATACAATAGCAGCATGATGAATGCAATAAAAGTATAAGTCAGACGTGAATTGGGAAGACAGGGTGGTTATATGCGTAAAATAATGTTTGTTGGTCGTAGTGAATCAGGTAAGACTACGATAATGCAGGCGATGAAGGGTAAGCCGATTACTTACCATAAGACGCAGTATGTGAATAACTTCGATGTAATTATCGACACACCGGGTGAGTACGCAGAGACGAAACAGTTATCAGGAGCTTTGGCAGTTTACGGATGCGAGGCAGATATTATCGGGCTTTTAATGAGTGCGATTGAACCATTTTCTCTTTATCCGCCGAATGTAGTATCTGTAAGTAACCGTGAAGTCGTGGGCGTTGTTACAAAGTGTGACCACTGGGCAGCGAACCCAGAACTGGCGGCAGAGTGGCTGCGTCTTGCAGGGTGTAAGAAGATATTTTTTACCAGTGCGTATACAGGAGAAGGTATCGCCGAAATTTTAAGTTATCTCAAGGAACCTGTAGATGTCCTTCCGTGGGAAGTGGCGAAAGCAGAGTATGATAAGCTAGGATTTGGTCCAGGTGAGAGCGAAAAACATACATTGAGGATATAGTTAAAGGGAATCTCCAGGGTTTTTACTCTGGAGATTTTTTATATGATATAATGAAACATAATGTAATAATGAGATTACTTAGTCAGACATTTTTAAGAAAATGTCCCTTTTACTATGAACTTAATGTATTATGTCTATAATCATAAAAATATATAAGAAAGAAGAGAGAAAATAGTATGATTGCAAATTCAAGATGTATTGCCTGTATGCTATCCAAACAGGAGAGGACAATTCGTAAATATTCAGACGAGCAAAAGAAAAAAGAATATATACAAAAAGTGTTAAAAATACTCTATGAATACGGTACTAAGGAATGTGCCCCAATGGTCGAAAAACGTATAAAAGATATTTATAAAGAATACTATGAAGAAGATGTAGATTATCCTGCGTTAAAGCATCGATATAATCAGTATATGCTTGAAAAAGAAGAAGAAATCAAAGGACAAATTCAGAAAAACAATGATATAGAAACCTGTATTAAATATGTCTGTGCCGGAAATTATATTGATTTTGGTGCGGCAAATAAAATCGATGATCAGTTATTGCAGGGATTATTAGATAAAGTAAATGAATTAAAAATATCTAAGGAAGAAGTAGCATATCTTGAAGCTGAACTTGCAAAGGCAAAAAATTTACTTTATATTACAGATAACTGTGGAGAAATTGTACTTGATAAAATTTTTATTGAAGAACTGCAAAATAAATATAAAAATCTCAAAATTACAGCAATGGTTCGAGGTGGCATAGCTTCAAATGATGCTACTATGGAAGATGCAAAAGAAGTTGGGCTTACACAGGTCGTACCGGTTATTGAGAATGGGGCGGCCATAATGGGAACAGTCAAAGAACAATTAAATGAGGATGCAGAACGGAAAATAAAAGAAGCAGATGTCATTATTGCAAAAGGTATGGGCAATTTCGAATCTATGTATCAGGAAGGAATGAATCCATATTATCTGCTTTTATGCAAATGTGATTTGTATAAAGAAATCTTTGGGGTTGAAATGTATCAGCCAATCTTCTGTAAAGAAGAAAGATTATAGGTTAGGAGATTATTGCACTGCTTATCGCTATGAGATATAATGGGAATTATAGAAAAACAGTAGAAAGAAACCGAGGATAGAAAATGGCAGCGATTAATAATGACTGGGCAGAAGCCCTAAAGGAAGAGTATAGAAAACCGTATTATAGAGAACTCTATAAAAAGATAAATGAAGAATATAGGACAAGAGAGATTTTTCCACCATCCGATGAAATTTTCAGTGCATTTCATCTGACTCCATTGAAAGATGTTAAGGTTGTAATTCTTGGACAAGATCCATATCATAATAATGGACAGGCACACGGACTAAGCTTTTCTGTAAAGCCGGGTGTAGAGATTCCCCCATCACTGGTGAATATTTATAAGGAACTTCATGATGATCTTGGATGTTATATTCCTAATAATGGTTATCTTGTAAAGTGGGCGAAGCAAGGCGTACTTTTATTGAATACGGTACTTACCGTTCGGGCACATCAGGCGAATTCTCATAGAGGAATTGGATGGGAAGAGTTTACGGATGCAGCAATTCGTGTACTTAATGCACAGGACAGGCCTATTGTATTTTTACTTTGGGGAAGACCTGCACAGAATAAGAAACCGATGCTTACGAATCCAAAGCATTTGATTTTAGAGGCACCTCATCCAAGTCCATTATCAGCATATCGGGGATTTTTTGGATGCAGACATTTCAGTCAGGCGAATGAATTTTTGCGTTTCCATGAGTTAGAGCCGATTGACTGGCAGATAGAGAATATTTAACTGCGTAGAAGTTTTGATAACATTCTATAGAGGTAAGTAGCTATAATTAAAAAGTTCAAATTTTAAGAGTTAAGGAAATATTTTAATATATTAAATAGTTAAGGGAGAAAGGGAAATGAAAGTATTATTTGTAGAGTATCCAAAGTGTTCCACCTGCAAAAAGGCGGGGAAATGGCTTCAGGAACATGGAGTAGAATATGATGACAGACATATCGTGGAACAGAATCCAACAGCGGAGGAACTTAAGGAATGGCATGAGAAAAGTGGACTTCCATTGAAGCGTTTCTTTAATACAAGCGGGCAGGTTTACCGCAATAACGGAATTAAGGATAAGCTGCCGGGAATGAGCGAAGATGAGCAGTATGCGTTACTTGCGACAGATGGTATGCTTGTGAAGCGCCCAATTGTTGTCGGTGAGGACTTTGTACTGGTTGGATTTAAGGAAAAAGAATGGGAGGAGAAACTGTAGAATATAATTGATATGTTTATTAAAAATCCAGTGTTCTGACTTATTTAATACTTGCCAGAACACTGGATATTTCTAAATATTTAAAAATTCTTTTATGCTGTTAAAGCTGATTTCCATGAGTTTTATACATGCTTCTTTGCTTGCTTGCCCATGCCATATGAGGTGTGATAAATAAGCGGCGGCTGTCTTTAATTTCAAGAAGAGGATTGTCTGGTTTTATATATTATTTCATGGACGTTTCCGGTGCTTCAAAACTTCTGTCTAATGTAATAATACATTCTACATCATCCTGCATTTCATGAAGAAGTGAAACAAGTTGATGCATAACACGGTTTGCGTCTTTTTCTGTATAAGAATCTGGAACAACAAGATCAAAAACAAGATTTTTCTGTTCATTTTCCTTTAAAACACGAAAATCATGAAAATTAAGTTCAGGATCAAGTGCCTGGATAATACGAGAAGTTTTATCACGAAGTTCAAGGACTTCTTCATCACGCATTTCAACGGGATCCATATGAATAACAAGAAGAATATTCAGTTGTCTTTTTACATCTCGTTCGACCCGATCAATAATTTCATGAGATACTTCAATACTAACATCGTTTGGGACCTCTGCATGAATTGTTGCCATACTTTGATTTGGACCATAGTTGTGAACAATCAGGTCATGAGTGCCAACAATACCATCATAGGATTCTACGATGCTGGTAATCTTTTGATAAAGTTCAATAGGAACACGCTCTCCAATTAAAGGTTCTAATGTATCCTTCGCAATAGAAATTCCTGACCATATAACAATAGCAGAAACGATCAGACCAGCAATAGCATCGACATTAATAGATGTAAAATGGCAGATAATAATAGAGATAACTGTAGCACTTGTAGTAATAACATCACCAAGAGAATCTGCAGCAGTTGCAAGCATTACTTTAGAATCAATTCTTTTTCCAAGCCTGGTATTAAAAAATGCCATCCATAACTTTATAAGAATTGACAAAATAAGAATAATGAATGGAACAAGATCAAAAGTAATTTCTTCTGGATGCAGTATCTTTGATATAGAGCTTTTGAAGAAAGTAAATCCAACTTCGATGACGAGGAAAGAAACGATTAATGCCGCAATGTACTCAATCCGGCCATGCCCAAAAGGATGTTCTGCATCTGCAGGCTTTCCAGCCATTTTTACACCGATAAAGCTGATAATTGATGAAGCTGCATCTGATAAGTTATTAAAAGCATCTGCTGTAACAGCGAGAGAACTTAAAATAAGACCAATGGAAAGCTTCACAGAAAAAAGCAGTACATTACAAAAAATCCCAACAACGCTGGCAAGCATACCATAGCGAGTTCGGACCTCAGTACTTTCAATATTCGTGCTGTCTTTTACAAATTTGTTTACAAGAAAATCTGTCATAAATAGTCCCCCATGTTGTAAGTACAATATCTATTTTACTATAGCAGTTTCAAAAAAAAACTGCAAGCTAATCTTTGGCAGGTATATCTAATTCTGGTTGGGAATAGAAAATCTTGGACTCTAATTTAACTTTGTGCCATCTGCATATTAAATTGGTTATTTAATATACAACTTGCACATTGAAAGAAAATGGGAAAAATTTTATAATATTTTTAACAGTTAGATAGAAAATACAAAATAGTTCCAAGGACGGATCAACTCTCCTTGGAACTATTTTGCAATAAGGGACTTGTGTAACAACAGGTTTTATATGATAGAAAGGAAGGCATTGTAATGAAGTTTAAAGAAATTAATCCATCACCACGTACATTGATGACTCCAGGTCCTGTAGAGGCAGACCCACGTGTACTTCGTGCGATGAGTGCACATATTTTAGGTCAGTTTGACCCTGAGTTTACAGCTTTAATGAATGAAACAATGGAAATGGAGCGTTATCTGTTCCAGACAAAGAATAAACAGACTTATGTAGTAGATACTACTTCTCGTGGAGGATTAGAGACAGTTCTTACTGGTGCAATCTGTCCAGGAGATAAAGTGCTGATTCCTGCGTTCGGACGTTTTGGATATTTACTTTCTGAGATTTTAGAGCGCTGCGGTGCTGACATTACTCTGTTAGAGAGAGAATGGGGTACAGTTTTTGAGCCGGAAGAAATCGAGGCAGAATTAAAGAAACATAAATATAAAGCAGTGGCATGTATTCATGGTGAGACATCTACTTCTATGATGCAGCCTTTAGATGAAATTGGAAAAATATGCGAGAAATATGGTGCATTACTTATCGTAGATTCTGTTGCTACTTTAGGTGGTGCAGAAGTAAAAGTAGATGAGTGGAAACTTTCTGCCTGTATTTCCGGTACTCAGAAATGTGTATCTGCTCCATCTGGTGCAGCTTTAATTACATATAACGAGCAGATTGAAAACATCGTAAAGCAGAGAAAACGTGTAGAAAAAGGTATCCGTACAGACAGTGATATCGCAGGTATTCTTCCACAGATTCCAAGTAACTATCTTGATCTTGGTCAGTTAGAAGATTATTGGAGCCCACGTCGCTTAAACCATCATACAGAGGCAACAAGTATGCAGTATGCGGTTCATGAAGCGTTAAGATGTGTTATGGAAGAGACTTTAGAGGCACGTTTTGCAAGACATAAATTAAATGATACTGCACTTACTGCAGGTTTAAATGCAATGGGATTGACTATTTTCGGTGATGTAGCTCACAAGATGCCTGTTGTAACTGCAATCAATATTCCAGAAGGTGCGGACGGAAAAGCAATCCGTGGAATGTTATTAAATGAATTTGGTATCGAGATTGCAACTTCTTTTGGTCCTTTAGATGGAAAGATTCTCAGAATCGGAAATATGGGATATTCAAGCCAGAAGAGAAATATCCTTATTCTTCTTGGAGCACTTGGAGCAGTTATGCGCCGCAACGGAGTAAATGTTTCTACCGATGAAGGTGTTGCTGCCGCAATGGATGTTTATGCCAAAGAGGAAAATAAGTAAATTAAGTGATTTAGCTGAATAGAGAAAAGCACCCTTATATATGTACGAGGAAGTACGAAGTATAAGGAGTGCTTTTTTTACAGGAAAAATGCTTAGATAATTATAGAAAAATTATAATTATTAGGATAAAAGATACAGAATCCTGAATGGTTATATATTATAGTACAGTTATAGTATAACAGAAAGAGGAAAAAAGATGTTAAAAACAGTAATAAAAAAAGGAAGTTATCATGATTCGGTAATTCTTATGCTTTTGACAAATCAGATTTCTACAATTGAGGGAGTAAATAAAGTTTCTATTATGATGGGAACTCCTGCAAATAAAGATATTTATGAACAGAGTGGATTGGCAACACCGGAGCTTGCAGAAGCAGGAGCCAATGACCTTGTAATTGTAGCAGATGTGGATGATGAAGCACTTTTGGCAACAATTGAAAATGAAATGGAAGAGTTCTTCAAAAAGCAGTCCATCGTATCAAATGGGGAAAAATCAGCAGAGAGTGTAAAGTCCTGGGATAAGGCATTGGAGAAAATGCCAGAAGCGAATCTTGCTGTCATTTCTATTCCTGGCGAGTATGCAGCTTTAGAAGCAGACAGAGCCTTAGATGAAGGCTTAAATGTTTTTATGTTCAGCGATAACGTCAGCATTGAGGATGAAAAAGCATTAAAGACAAAGGCACATGAAAAAGGACTTGCAGTGATGGGACCGGACTGTGGAACTGGAATTATTCAGGGAGTGCCGATTGCATTTACCAACAATGTAGAAAAAGGTTCTATCGGAATTATCGGAGCTTCTGGAACTGGAATTCAGGAACTTACAACAATTATTGACCGTTTGGGAGAAGGCGTTACTAATGCTATCGGTATTGGTGGACGTGATCTGAATGCTTCCATCGGCGGAATCACAATGTTAGACATGATTGATGCGATGGAAGAAGATGACAGCGTAAAAGTTGTGATTATCGTTTCCAAGCCACCGGCAAAAGAAGTGCGTGACACCATTTCAGAAAGATTAGCAAGCTTTTCTAAGCCAGTTGTCACATTATTTGTCGGAGAAAAACCAGAATATCATGAAGAAAACTTCTATCACACCTATACATTGGACGAGGCAGCAAGGTTAGCAGTAAGTCTTGTAAGGGGACAAAAGGTTCCAGAAGCCACTGTCGATGTGGATAAGTCTCAGTTCTTTAAGGCAGAGGAAAACAAAACAATCAAGGCATACTATTCTGGTGGAACACTTGCAAATGAAGCAGCAATGCTTATCAAAGATGCCTTAGATGTAAAGGAGCCACCAGTTGACATTGATGGATATATGCTTCAGCTTGGCGGAAATGTTGTCGTAGACCTCGGTGACGATGCCTATACAAAAGGAAAACCACATCCAATGATTGACCCGGAAAAGAGAATTGAATGTATGGAAAGTGCAGTCGATGATGAATCTACAGGAGTCATTCTTTTAGACATTATGCTCGGTTATGGTTCTCATGAAGATATGGCAGGGGCATTGCTTCCTTCTATTCTCCAACTACGTAAAAAGGCAGAAGATGCAGGAAGAAAGGTATTTTTTGTAGCGACGGTATGTGGAACAAGAAAAGACTATCAGGGATACGATGAGGCAGTAAAGAAACTGCAGGAGGCAGGCGTTATTGTCTGTGAAAATAATAAGCTGGCATGCCGTACTGCAATTCAGGCAATCGGAAGGGATTTCAGCGAGCCGGAAAAAGAGATTCGAAAAAAAGAAAGCTGTAAAAAAGGGAATCAAAAAGAAGTTGCAGAAGAAATTAAAGTGGAAAACCAGGAAGAAAATAGAAAAGAAAGCACAGGAGAAAGCAAAAACGGAGAAGCTGGTGCAGATTTTACAAAGAACGGAAAGCAGAAAGTTTCCCAGCAGCTTAGAGTTTTATTATCCGAAAAACCACGCATCATCAACATCGGTTTAAAGAGTTTTGCGGAAGTAGTAAAAGAGTTTGGCTGTGAGGTTGTACAGTACGACTGGATGCCACCGGCAGGCGGAAAAGTGGAATTGATCAAGACATTAAATTTCCTAAGAAATTATGACGGAATTGATGAGGCAAACCAGAGAGTAATCGCAAAGGTTGTTGCAAGCCAGCCAGTTTTAAAAGACAATGTGCGTGCTAAAGAAGTAATTCCAGAACTTTGCGAGGGGAAAGTGATTCTTCATGCTGGACCTCCAATCGTATACGAAAATATGCCAGATCCAGTACAGGGTTCCTGCGTGGGAGCTGTGTTATTTGAAGAGTGGGCACAGACAGAAGAAGAAGCAAGAACACTGTTAGAGAGTGGTGAAGTGAAATTTATTCCTTGTCATCATGTAAATGCTGTAGGTCCGATGGGCGGAATCACTTCTCCGAATATGCCAGTATTTGTCGTTGAAAATGAGACAGATGGAAACAAAGCATACTGCACGATGAACGAGGGAATCGGAAAGGTACTTCGTTTTGGAGCATATTCTAAAGAAGTTGTAAACAGACTCCGCTGGATGAGAGATGTTCTCGGTCCAACATTAGGACGTGTACTTCGTGATATGGAAAATGGTCTCGCTTTAAATCCATTGATTGCGAAAGCGGTAGCAATGGGAGATGAGTTCCATCAGAGAAACATTGCAGCTTCTCTCGCATTTTTGAAAGAAGTTGCTCCTGCAATTACGGCATTAGATATGAATGAAAAGGATAAATACGATGTCATTAAATTCCTTTCAGATACAGATCAGTTCTTCTTAAATATCATGATGGCAACTGCCAAGGCTGTTATGGACGGAGCAAGAACGATTCAGAAAGGAACCATCGTTACTGCAATGTGCCGAAATGGATATGAATTTGGTATCCGTATTGCCGGAATGGGAGATACATGGTTTACAGGTCCGGTCAACACACCACAGGGCTTGTATTTTACGGGCTATGACGGTGAGGATGCCTGCCCGGATATGGGAGACAGCGCAATCACAGAGACATTTGGCGTAGGTGGAATGGCGATGATTGCAGCTCCTGCGGTTACAAGATTTGTCGGTGCAGGTGGTTATGAAGATGCCCTTCGCACAAGTAACGAAATGGCAGAAATCACGATTGACCATAATCCAAACTTTATCGTACCAACCTGGAACTTCCAGGGAATTTGTCTTGGCATTGATGCAAGACTGGTTGTAGAAAAGGGAATCACACCGGTCATCAATACAGGTATTGCTCATAAAATTGCCGGATATGGACAGATTGGAGCAGGTACGGTACATCCACCAATCGAGTGCTTTGAAAAAGCAATTACGGCCTATGCTAAGAAACTTGGATTTGAGGCATAACAGGTGTGTACATAAAGTATTTTTCAAACACGCTCGAGTATTTTGACATATTTATAAAGTTAAATATTAACATGTTAAGGAAATATAATGTGAATATATAGATAAAGTTGAATGTTAAATGTTGTCAGTGTTGAAATACTGGAAATAAAAACCAGATACAACAGGAGATGAAGCAATGAATGGAAAGACAGTAGTAATTGCTCTTGGTGGAAATGCTCTCGGTTCGAATTTAGAAGAACAGAAAAAAGCAGTAGAAAAGACAGCAAAAGTAATTGCGGATTTGGTAGAAGATGGCGTAAATCTGGTCATCACTCACGGGAACGGTCCGCAGGTTGGAATGATTCAGGATGCAATGGATACGCTTGCTACAGAAAAAGAAGGATATGGAAGTGTTCCTCTCCCGGTGAGCGTGGCAATGAGTCAGGGATACATTGGAATCGGACTTCAAAATGCTATCAAATATGAATTATATCGCAGAAATATTGATAAAAAGGTTTCGACGATTTTATCACAGGTAGAAGTAGACAAAAACGATGAAGCATTTTCCCATCCGACAAAACCAATCGGACGTTTCCTTACAAAAGAAGAGGCAGAAATAAATGAGGCAAAAGGAATTGCCTGTATGGAAGATGCAGGAAGAGGCTACCGCATGGTGGTAGCCTCCCCGATGCCTAAAAAAATAAGAGAGTTACAGACGATAAAAACATTGCTTGAGGCAGGTCATATCGTACTTACCTGCGGGGGCGGGGGGATTCCAGTTATCAATGAAAATGGATATCTTAACGGAATCAATGCAGTCATTGATAAAGACAATGCGAGCAGCCTTTTAGCAGCGGAACTTGGTGCACAGCGTCTTATCATTTTAACAGCAGTGGAAAAAGTAGCAATTAACTTTGGAAAAGAGAATCAGCAGTGGCTTGATGCAATGTCCGTTACACAGGCAGAAGAATATATCAGACAGAATCAGTTTGCCAAAGGTTCCATGCTTCCGAAAGTAGAGGCAGGCATCCGTTTTGCAAAGTCCGGGAAAGGTCGGATTGCCCTGATTACAGAACTTGAAAAAGCGGCAGAAGGAATGGCAGGAAAAACAGGAACAATTATATATCAATAGTGAAGATAGAAAGACGAGGATGAGCGTATGGGCATGGAAGACATTACGGGAAGAATTGCCAGAGACTTAGAACATCTGAAAAAATATACAGCGACACCAGGAAACGGATGTACAAGATTACCTTTCACAAAAGAGGCAAGAGCGGCAGTAGAATATATCAAAAAATTAATGCTTGAGGCAGGTCTTGAAGTATTTGAAGATACTGCTGGAAATGTATTTGGAGCTCTTGAAGGTGAGAATAAAGACGAGCCTTGTATTATGATGGGGTCTCATTATGATTCCGTTATCAATGGTGGAGATTATGATGGAATTGCCGGAGTCATCTGTGCAATAGAGGTTGCAAGACTCTTAAAAGAAAAGGGAGTTGCCCTCAAAAGAAACTTTGTGGCAGTTGGCTTTTGTGATGAAGAGGGAATGCGTTTTGGAACAGGATATTTTGGCTCCGGTGCAATGCTTGGACACAGAGATGTTGAGTACACAAAAAATTATGCAGATACCAATGGAATTACTATCTATGATGCCATGAAAGAATATGGTCTTGTACCAGAAAAAATCGAGGAAGCTGCATGGGAAAAAGGCAGTATCGGTTATTTTATGGAAGCGCATATTGAACAGGGGCCAGTACTCGATGCAGAAAATGTAGAAATTGGTCTTGTAGACTGCATTGTTGGAATTCAGCGTTATATGATTACAATTCATGGAAGAGCAGACCATGCCGGAACGACACCGATGGACATGAGAAAAGACGCAGTAGATGCGGCAACAAAAGTCATTTCCAAGATTGCCGATTGGGCAAGGGAAAAAGCAGATGGAACTGTAGCGACGGTTGGATATATGAAAACAATTCCGGGAGGAATGAACATCGTAGCGGAAGAAGTACAGTTTACCGTCGATATTCGTTCCAGTAACAACGATAATATCAACGATATTGCACGAAGAATCCGCCACGCACTTGATTGTGAAGTAAAAGCAATGGACGGAAGTTACGATATGGACAGCAAGCTTACAATCACTCCGGTACAGTTATCAGAAGAAATGCTTAACATCATGGAAGAAGCCTGCGAAAAAGAAGGATATTCTTATCGTCATCTTCCGAGTGGAGCCGGACATGATTCCTTGGAAATCGGACAGGTACTTCCGACTGTCATGCTCTTTGTTCCAAGTAAAGACGGAAGAAGCCATTGCCCGGTAGAATTTACAAAGTATAGTGAATTTGCAAAGGCGGCTATTGTTATGGAACATCTGGCAGAAAAATTGCTTACTCGCTAGAATCTATAATTTTGAATATGTATATGATAACGAAAGTCTGACCTAATTATTGTTAATAATCACGATATGAGTTTGACAGGATATCTTAACCAATCGTCAGAGTCGCAATATGTGTTGAGCATAAAAATATGTTTTAATCAACAATCGAAATTATAATATATGTTTAGCATAGAAAGATTAATCAGCAGTCAGAGGTGCATTATCAAACAGATATACACATAAACCATAATAAATCGAAAACAGATTATTATGGTCATCTGGATGAAAAGCAATAAGAGACTGGATTTTTTCCATTCGCTTTAAAAAAGTATTTCGGTGAATATACAGTTTAGATGCTGCGAGTGTTGCGTTCAGGTGACATTCAAAATATTCCATCAATGTCTCCGTAAGGTCTGCATCATTTTTCTTATCGTAATCAACAAGAGGCTGGATTGTCATGCGGTAAATTGCCTGTTTTTCTTCCTCAGACAGTTTAGAAACATTCCAGAAGATAAGGTAATCCTGAAAGAAGAAACACTTTCTTTCAGGGAAAATCCGAGCGAGTGACAGCATGAGAACGGCTTCTTTATAGGCCTGACGAAGTGGAACTGCATAAGGGCGGCTGATACCACATACAGTTTCCTTATTTGAAAGAAACTCCTGAATTGCCGGAGAAAGATTCTGGTCTTTCGCCGGAAAAAAACAAATGCAGATGCCACTTTTATTCCAGGCAATAAAATACGAAGATTCAGCAAATGCAGACTGACGCAGCTCTTTATCATATTCATTTGCCAGATGCTTTAGCGAAGAAGGTTCTATCTGTGAAGGCACAGAAATCAAAGCACATATACAGTTTGCAGGATGCGGAAGTCCATAATATCCACAAAGCTGAAGCTGATAGGATTCTGAAAAATTCTCCTCACTCATAAGAAAATGGAAGAAGGAATCATAATAATTCATAACCTGCGGATGATGAATCTCCTTATTATTTCTGGAAAAATCCAAAATCATCAATGCGTGGGAAAGCGTATTCCAGTTCGGCTCCTGTCCTTCTTCATATAAGATACAGAGTGTATACCTTGGGTTAGAAAATGAAAGAAGGCCAGCAGTTCTCGGACTGCCCTGAAAACATACCTGACTCTTTAAAGCGTGGGACGTAAGAACCTCCAGTTTAGGAAGTTCGTCATCAGGAAGCAGAGAGAAATCTTGTGGTGTCAGAGAAAACCAGTTACTCAGTGCATTGTTATCAAGAATAAAAACAGAGGAAGCTGTATAGTCAGACAGAATCTTTAAAATCTCACCCATAGAACGCCCCTGAAAATAACAGTTAAATAAAGTGTTTAGCAGGGTCTGTTCACGGACAGCATCCTGAAACTGCTCTTGAAAAAGACTTTTAGAAACAGTTTCAGAAATATCAGCAAGAGAATAATCCGGGGGCAGCTCAATAATAGGAAGCCCCTCTTTTTGGGAAACATCAAGCATTGGCTGGGGAATTTCATCAAGAAAACGTTTGGACTTAATACATAGAGCTGCACAGCCTGCCTTTTTAAGGTCAGCAATAGTAGTCTCCTGCAAAGAAGGATTCTCGCGAAAGACATAACCAGTTGTAAGAACAAGTTCACCTGGTTTTATCCAGCGAACTGTATCCGGATTATCCATGATATTTACTCCAGAAATGACATTTGATAAATGCTCCTTACAGGTAAGAAGTTTCAAACCAGTTAATTCACTTTCTTCTAACAGCCACTGTAACGTAAGTTCCATAAACGAAGACCTCCCATTGATGTTTCACTAAATAATTTGCCTGCTTTTTCTATCTATCTGCCTTGACTTTAGCTAATAATGCTGTTATATTGCCTTAATTAGTTATTTTATTAAGAATACAGTACTTTCTCTATTAGAACATATTTCATCTTTTTTGACAACAGGAGGATAAAACCATGAAATGTACCTATTGTGCAGCAGAATTATTCATACAGGACACAGCTCCGGGCTTGATACATTAAATGGATTAGCGGTTGGTTTAAAGATGATAAATACAATGGGATAGGAATAACAAAATAGAGACAGTAGAACAAAGAACAGTGAGATAGAAATACTGGAACAAAGATAATAGAACCAGAACAGTAGGATAGAAATAGCAGAATAAGGATAATAGAACAAGGATACTGGGTTTAGAAATAGAAGAACAAAAATAATGAAATAAGAACGATAGAATAAAAATAGTAGGAAGGGATGAAAAAATGAGCATATGGACTTGGTTGGGAGCTGTTTTCCCGATTTTATTTCTGTTTCTCATGATGAGCATATTTCACATGAAAACAGAACGTGCAGCATTTCTGGGAATTATCTGTGCAGTAATTTCTGCACTTGTCATTGGAAAATCAACTCCACAGATTGTTACAATGGATTTAGGAAAAGGAGCATTTAGTGCGCTCAATATTTTGATTGTAATCTGGCCGGCAGTATTCCTTTATGAAATGATGGAATTTGCCGGCGTATTTCAGTCAATCAAACAAATGCTCCAGAAAAAAACGCAGGATGAACTGGTGATGGTTTTGTTAATCTGCTGGCTTTTTTCAAGCTTTTTACAAGGAATCACAGGTTTTGGGGTACCTGTTGCCGTCTGTGCACCGATTTTAATCGCACTTGGTGTCCAGCCACTATGGTCCGTTATAATCACCCTTTTAGGACATGCCTGGGCGAACACTTACGGAACCTTTGCTTTAGCGTGGGATGCCCTTATCGCACAGTCAGAAACACAGAAAATATTTGAGACAAAGCTGCTTGCCGGTTTATTACTCCTTGGAGTCAATCTTGCAGGAGCTATACTCATTAGCTGGCTTTATGGAAAAGGAAAAGCCCTTCGCCACATCCTTCCATTTCTTATTATCATCAGTCTCGTACAGGGCGGCGGACAGTTAATCGTGAGTTTTACCAACTCCACTATCGCAGCATTCATCCCAACTACACTTGCACTTGTAGTCGGATGGTTCATGCTTGGTACCGGATTTTATACGAAACCATGGAAAATGGATTCAAAGCTTATGGTACGACAAGGAAAAGAAGATGAACGCAATAAAATAGCCCATACAGAACAATTAGCAAGCGGAGATAAAACGAATATAACGGAATTATTAGTAAATGAGGAATTAGAAAAATCTATTACCAACGGGCAGGCAATATTTCCATTTATTATTTTAGCGGTGATTTCTGTAATTATTCTGCTTATCAAACCAGTACATGAAGTGATGAATCAACTAGTATTTGCATTGTCATTTCCACAGATAGAGACAGGAAGGGGATTTATCGTAGAAGCAACTGACAGCTATGGTGCAATTCACATATTCACCCATGCAGGATTCGTCCTTTTACTTACTGTAATCATTACACTTCTTTTATACCTGCAAAAAGGATATTTAGATAAGCAGAAAATGCAATCTGTTGTCACAGCAACCTTGAAAAAAATTATCCCGACTTCACTGGGAATCTTATTTCTTATTGTAATGTCACAGGTATTAAAAGGGAGCGGTATTATGCAGCTCATCGCACAGGGAGTAACGCAGGTAACCGGAAAATATTATAGCTTTGCAGTACCATTTCTTGGTCTGTTAGGAGCTTTTGTAACCTCATCAAATACATCCTCAAACATTCTGCTTGGAAGCTTTCAGAAAACTGCTGCTGATATGATTTCCGTAAATGAAGCAGCAATTCTGGCAGCACAAACCGCCGGGGGAGCCATAGGTACGGTGGTGGGACCTTCCACCATTCTTTTGGGAACGACAACTGCCGGATGTGAAGGAAAAGAAGGAGAAGTCTTACGATTTATGTTACCAATAGTTTTGGTAGAAGCTGCGATAGTAGGCCTCATGATTACTATTTTGATTTAATAAATAGATAAACGGACATCTCAAAGAGAGAAGATACTTCATATTTGTCTCAAAAATGTGCGAGTTGCCCAACTTGTAGAATAGTAAATGTGCGAAGTGTACATTGTAAAAACATCCACATTTCCTTATAATACAAGACATAGAAATGCTTTCAAAGAAAAAATCCCAATGACGGGCCAGTACCATCGTTGGGATTTTTTCGTTTTGAAGCAAAAATAAAAATAACAGGCAGATATCTCAAAGGCGAGAAACCAGGGGATATCTGTCTTTTTTTACCCCATCACATAGCTATCGCAAAAGGAGAGACGAAAATGTACGATTTGTTGATTAAAAACGGAAAAGTTGTAACTGTTGAGTCTGTAATAGAAGGAAATATCGCAGTAAAGAACGGAAAAATCAGTGCAATTCTTATCAAAGGAGAAGAACCAGAGGCTAAAAAGATTATTGATGCAGAAGGAAAGTATGTATTCCCGGGAGCAATTGACACACACGCACATTTAAATGACCCAGGATATACATGGAGAGAAGATTATGAGCATGGAACAGCTGCGGCAGCTGTTGGAGGTTATACAACGGTAATTGATATGCCTCTTCAGAATGAGCCAGCTATGACAACTGCAGAGATTTTTGACAAAAAAGAAAGCATTGTAAGTCCGAATGCTTATGTAGATTACTGTTTTTGGGGTGGATTAATTCCAGATAATTTTGATGATTTAAAAGCACTTGATGAAAAAGGATGCGTTGCATTTAAATCATTTATCGGACCAGTTTCACCGGATTATTCTTCTTTAAATTATGGACAGGCCTATGAAGCAATGGAAATCATTCATTCCTTTGATGGAAGAGCAGGATTTCACTGTGAAGATTATTCGATGATTAAATGGCAGGAACAGCGAATGAAAAAAGAAGGAAGGCTTGACTGGCAGGGATTTCTTGATTCAAGACCTGTAGCAGCAGAAATGCTGGCAACTGTCGATATGATTGAACTGGCAAAAGCAACGGGATGTAAGGTTCATATCTGCCATGTCAGCAGCCCAGATGTTGCACAGAAGATTAAAGAGGCACAGCAGGAAGGCTACGATATTACAGCAGAAACCTGCTCCCATTATCTGAGCATGACAGATAAAGATGTATTAGAAAATGGCCCACTTTTTAAATGTGCTCCTCCACTTCGTTCGCAGGAAGAGGTTGACCGTCTGTGGGGATATATAGAAGATGGAACATTTAGCGGTATTGCCAGTGACCATTCTCCTTGTAGCTATGCAGAAAAATATGAAGAAATTCTTGGACAGAAAATTGAAAATGTATTTGATGTATGGGGAGGAATCAGTGGTATTCAGAGCGGTGTGCAGGTATCTTTCTATGAAGGATGTATAAAGAGAGGTATTTCCCTAAGTACACTTGCAAAAGTTATGGCAGAAAATCCGGCGAAAACCTTTGGAATCTATGGAAAGAAGGGAGCATTAAAACCTGGATTTGATGCAGATATTATTTTAATTGATCCAGAAAAAGAATGGGAAATCACCAGTGATTCTCTCAAATATGTCAATAAAATCTCCGCATTCGTAGGAATGAAGGGAAAAGGGCTTCCTGTGTGCACTATAGTAAGAGGCGAAGTAGTTGCACAGGATGGAGAGATAACAGATACAAAAGGATATGGAAAATTAGTAAAAAAGATAAAAGAAAAATAAACAAAGGATAAAAGAAGGACAAGTTTAGAAATAAACGAAGAATTAAAGGAGGAAAGGTAAAATGAGCATGATAGAAAACAAAGAATTACGTGCAGATCTGGCGGCGGAAGTTGATGAGGATATCCGTCCTACGAAAGAGCGAATTATGGATCCGCTTTCCTACGGAGCAAGTTTCTTAGGTGGATGTGTTTCCATTGGTACATTTTCCATGGGAGCAAGTTTAATTGGAGCATTAACTGTAACACAGGCAATTATCGCTATGTGTATCGGTTGTCTGGTTATCGCTATCGCACTTGTACTTATTGGTAACTGCGGTCATAAATATGGAATTAATTACAGCATCCAGCTTCGCAGCAGCTTTGGAGCATCTGGTGTAAAAGTTCCAGGATTTTTGCGTGGGGTACCAGCTATCATATGGTTTGGTTATCAGAGCTGGGTAGGAGCAGAAGCCATTAATGCCTGTCTGAAAATATTATTTAAATTTGATAATCTTCCAGTTGTCTATATTTTATTTACTATTCTTCAGGTAGCACTTGCAATCAAGGGATTTAAAGAAATTAAATGGCTCGAAAATATTTCCTGTATTTTTATTATTGGAATATTAATCTATATGCTTTATGTAGTTAACACACAGTTCTCAACAGAAATCAGCGGAGTATTCAGCGGAATTAAGGGAACATGGGGAATGCCATTCTGGGCAGCAACAACATCATTCCTTGGAATTTATTCTACAATGATTATTAATGGTTCTGACTATTCAAGAAACCTTGATAGAAAAACAGGACCTGTAAAAACAGGAAGCATTTATACAGCAGCTATTCTCCCAGTAACATTATTTATGGGACTGATTGGACTTTTAGTAACTGCCGCAACAGGAAACAGCGACCCAATCGCCGTATTCTCCACAACAATGAACAGTAAATTTCTTACCATTGTAACCCTGTTATTCATTGCATTTGCACAGGTAACAACAAATGTTTTAAATAATATTGTTCCACCATCTTATGTATTAATGGATACGTTTAAACTTCCTTGGAAATACTGTACAGTAATCGTAGGAGCTTTATCTATCTGTTGTTGTCCATGGAAACTTGTAACATCACAGTCCGCAGCCGGATTATCTTTATTCACGCAGATTTATTCCGCATTCCTTGGACCAATTTTTGCAGTAATGGTAGTAGATTACTACATTTTAAGAAAACAGAAATTAGATGTAAACCAGTTATATGATAAAAAAGGCGTTTTTCACGGTGTAAACTGGGCCGCAATCATCGCCATTATCGTAGGTTCTCTGTGTTCCCTTGTCATCGTAGATTTATCATGGTATGTAAGCCTGATTCCTACAGCAATTGTATACTATGTACTTATGAAGACGATGAAAAGCGCAGAAAGATTTAGAACTGGAACAATATTGAAATAATTCTGATTCGTGAAGCTGAATAGACGCTGCTACTTCTCCACAGCAGCGTCTATTCAGTCTTGCAATCAGAATTTAAAGCAACAATTCCCTTACCATTTCTCCGGTGAAGGTTACCTGTTCTAAGTGATCTACTTCAATCTGGTATAAAGCATTGGCCACGATATGTTCTGCGGCCTGTTCTAAATCACGGATACCAGTTGTATCAGAGAAGATATCAATAACAGCATCTAAAGCATCGTCTGTCATAATGCATTCTCCTTCCCGAAGCCCAATTCGTTTAAGAACCTTAGGAAGAGCAAACTTAGAGAAGATTGCCTTCTTTTCTTCTGGTGTGTAGTCTGGAATATCGATAACAGCGAAACGGGACATTAACGGGCTGCTGATCTGGCTCTTATCATTTGCAGTTGCGATAGGGTAGACACCAACAGTAGGAATCATACATTCCATATAGTTGTCAGTGAAACCAAGGTTATCTAATAAAGTAAGAAGAACATCGGCTGGATTTCCAGTTCCTTTGCCGGAGTTGGCTTTGTCAAGCTCGTTGATAATAAATACGAGATTGGATTCGCCTGCCATGGAGAAGGCGTCCATAATGATTCCAGGTTTTGCATTCGCATAAATACGGGAACTTCCGGTTAACTGCTCAGGATCATTAATAGAACTCATATCTAAGGTTGTCCATGGAAGTTTTAAAATACGGGCAACAGCATAAGCAATCTGAGACTTTCCGGTACCGGCAGGACCAACGAGTAAAAGACCGTAAGCAGGAAGAGTATGGGTACGGTTAATCTGAATAATCGTTTCAATGATTCTTTGTTTTACACGTTCCATTCCATAAAGTTCTTCATCAAGGATTTTTCTTGCTTCTTCTGGGTCAATAGACTTAAAATAATCACTTTTCCACTGAATATTCATCATAATGGATAAGGCGCGCTGTGCATGGCGTCTTTCTTCCGGGGATACTTCACGGGAGCGGGCAACAGCAAGATTTCTTCTTGCCCACAGACGAATGTTATCAGGAAGAGTTCTTCCAGCACAAGTCATAAAGTCAGTGATACTCTGAAGGCTGGTAAGCTTCATTTCATCGCCGTCTTCTTCATCTACTTCTTCAGTTACTTCCTCAGATAGAGCAGGACTTGCAAAGAGACGCTCAATCATAAACTGTAAAAATCCATCTTCTGCAGAAAGTTTTGTTCTTCCTCCAAAAGAAATTTCCTGAATCTTGTAAACGGCATATCCTTCTGTAACATTTTCTCCAGAAAGCTGAATGTGGATGTGATGTTCACCAAGCCATTTTAGAAGACTTACAAAACGGGCATCTACTTTTAAAATATCTGCACTGATTGTACCATCTTCTTCTTCAAATTCGAAGGTAGTCTGTTTGTTTGGATTAGAAAAAATACCAAAAGAATGATGTTTCCACTCTCTTTTTGTATTATCGATTACGAGAATAGGGTTTTCCGGTGAAGCATGGTCATTATCAGAGTAAACCATGGTGTACGTGCAGCGCACAGGTTCTTTTTTCGCCTGCATGTTACTAAAATCAAATACTGGCATGAGTAATCTCCTTTTATGAATATATAACAAATGTATAATTTTATAACATTTTGGCGAGTAATTCTTCCGCACTCATCTGTGATAACATTGCCGGTGCAATATCAAACACACTTCTTGCGCCAGACTCACCCTTCTTAGAAAGTCTGTGAGCAGCACGTGCATAAGCAACGAGTACACTTCCTGTAAACTCTGGGTTAGAGTCAAGTTTTAAGGAGTATTCGATAACGTGTTTATTACCTTCACATCCGGTTTCACCAGTACGGATAACGAATCCACCGTGTGGCATTTTGCTGTAATTAGCTTTTAATTCTTCTTCTGTGATGAATGTTACAGTTGTATCATAATCAGAGAAGTAGTTAGGCATTGTTTTAATTGCATTTTCAATAGCTGCCTTGTCAGCTCCTTCTTTAGCAACAACATAGCATTCTCTTAAATGTTTTTGTCTTGTAGTAAGTTCTGGTTCACTTCCACTTCTTACCTGTTCTACCGCATCTTCGATAGGAACTGTGTACTGGATGGCATTTTTAACACCTTCAATACGGCGGATAGCATCAGAATGTCCCTGGCTTACACCCTTGCCCCAGAAAGTATAAGTGCTTCCCTGTACAAGGATAGATTCTGCATACAGACGGTTTAAGGAGAACATTCCTGGATCCCAGCCAACAGAAATAATGCTGATATTATTCCCTTCTTTGGCAGCTTTGTCTACATTGGCAAAATATTCAGGGATTTTTGCGTGTGTATCAAAACTGTCAATTGTATTAAAAGAAGCGGCAACTTCTGGTCCAATTACAGGGAGGTCTGTTGCAGACCCACCACAAAGAATCATTACGTCTACCTCTCCCTTCATAGATACCATATCATCAAAGTGTTTAACAGTAGCACCTTCTGTCTGGATGGACACCGTGGAAGGATCTCTTCTTGTAAATACGGCAATTAATTCCATATCATCGTTGCGTTTAATAGCCTGCTCTACGCCACGGCCGATATTACCATAACCCACAATACCAATTTTGATTTTGTTCATTATTTTTACCTCACTTAAAAGTTTTTTTCTGTTCAATTATAACATACAGGGAGGCAAATTAAAGAAAAAAGTGTTTTTTGCATAAATTATTTCATTTGCATTATAATAATCCTTATCTAAAAATATAAATGAAAGGGCATAAGGCTATGAAGTATATTTTAAAACATGAAATGCTTGAGAATTATGAGAATATTCTTGTAAAGGAAGAAAAAAGCAAAGCAACAATAGAAAAATATATGAGAGATGTCAAAAAGTTTTTTCAATATATTGAAGAAATTGGATTAAAGGAAAATATTACAAAAGAAGCTGTTGTTTCTTATAAAGAGAATCTTGTAAAAAGGTATGCTCCGGCTAGTGTAAATTCTATGCTGGCAGCACTTAATCATTTTTTTAAGGCAAATAAATGGTATGAATGCATTGTAAAGTCACTTAAGATTCAAAAAGGAACTTTTCGGATAAAGGAAAAAGAACTTACAAAAGAAGAATATTATAGGCTACTTAGAGCAGCACAAAATAATGGAAAGTATCGGTTATATTATATTCTTCAGACAATATGTGGAAGTGGGATTCGTATCAGTGAACTAAAATATATTACAGTAAATGCTATAACATGTGGAAGAACCGTTATTTCTATGAAAAATAAGACGAGAACAATATTATTGCCACCTAATTTATGTTGCCTGTTAAAGTCGTATTGTAAAGAGGAAAATATAAAATCGGGTCCAATCTTTATAACAAAGAAAGGAAATCCATTAGACAGAAGCAATGTTTTTCATGAAATGAAGAGACTATGTGAAATAGCAGGAGTCGAGAAGGAAAAGGTGTTTCCTCATAATTTAAGACATTTATTTGCCTATACTTATTATAGGGCAGAAAAAGATATTGCACATCTGGCAGATATTCTGGGGCATTCAAGTATTAATACAACGAGAATCTATACAATGGGAAGCGGAGAGGAGGAAATGAAGCAGATAGCAAAGTTAGGATTAGTGGTATAAGGTGTAAGTGAAATAAAAAACCACATAATACTTATTATGCGGTAAGAATTTTCAAATAGAACTGTGCTACTTATTTACATATTATAACATAAACTTTAAAAAAAGCAATCTTTTTCTAATAAATAATTATAGATAGACAAAAAAGAGTGCAAAAAATAGACCGACAGTAAGAAATAATTTGTCAGTCTGCTTTTTGACCTTTTTTTTATTGTATACATCCGTAGCATATGTTGGATGCAGTAAGAAAAATTCTATATTTTACTACATAATAAGTATTATGTGGTAAATCTAATTGAATAAAGAGAGTGCTGCATTAGAGTATGTTTCAAATACGCTCTAGGAAGAATATCATATGTTATTTTCAAAAATGCATCTTTCCCCGCTATTTTTGGAAGGCATTTGATAGAGACAGACATATGCGTCCCCAAGGCATTTGTTTGTCGATAGATATTAGATATTTTTCAGAAATTAAAGCATCTTTCCCCGCTGTTTCCGGGAAATATCTGATAGAGGCAGGCAGTATGAATCCCCAAGATATCTGCCTGCCATTTTATATTTTTGAAGGATTTAGAAAACTAATGATAAGAAAAATATAAATCTGACACCCGACCATTATGCCGGGCACAGTGAGGAGGTTAAGTATGAAAAATCATCATTCATCTGGAAAACACAGACTACTAAAACAGGTCATTATGCTGTGTCTGGTTTTGGTACTTGTCTGTGGAATATCTATTTCGACTTTTGCAGTGAACACAGACGGTCGGATAAACCGTGCCGGGCAGGAATCTACCCAGATAATGGAGGAAAGCAAAGAAACATCGGTGGCGAATGAAAAAGATTTACAAACCGAACAGGAAAAAAAGAAAACTTCGGAAGACAGTTCGGAGTCACAGACAAAAAAGGAGAATGAAACAACGAAAGAAGAATCGGAAGATAAGGATAATACACAAGACGAAAAAGATTCTAAAGAAACAGACACAAAGGAAGAAGTAACCGAAGATAATTCAAAAAAAGAAGCTGCGGAAGAAGAAAAGAAGACAGAGAGTAAAAAGTCTGAAGGGATAAAGGATGTTTCAGAAGAAGCAACAAAGACATTAGAAGAGAAGACAACAGAAGCAGCGGAAAAATCAGAAGAAGCAACACAGACAGAAAGTGACAAAAATAAAGAAATTGCCGTAAATGAGTTTGAAGATAATTATTACAATGGACAAGCAGCAATTTATTATCTGGCAAATCCAACTGGTGATCCATGGACAAACGATACAGGAGCGTGGGCACCATCACAAGAAACAAGTAATACTCTGGCAAATATTAATACAAGTGGTGCAACCTGGGAGAATGGTTATGTAGGAAATACCGTCTATGAAAATAAAAATATTAAATCAAATGTAGCAAGTTATATTACTTCATGGCCAGACAGTTCAACAGGAAGTACCTGGACAGTAAAGAGAGGAGATAGTGCTACAGGAAGTTATTTTATATTTATATTAGATTCCATATGGGATAGTTATAAATCTTCAGTGGCAGCTGATTTAGGACTTAAAGGAGATCAAGTAAATCAATTAGATAAATCAGATATTACAGAAATAACATTAACTCCACGTAAAATTTCAAAAGATAATGGAGGAACTTATCCATATCATATTGACTGTGCGCTGAGCATTAAAAGTACAAAAATTTTTACAGCGAAGTTCTGGGTGAAAAATCCTGGAGAAAGTGAATATACACAAGTCGATGCGAAAAATTATCTGATAGGAAAGACGGTTGAAAAAACAACAAAGGCTGAGATTGGTTCCACTAAAGTAGTAGATGGTGTTACCTATGTCCTTGATGGATGGTATCCAGAGAATGCCGAGGGTGGAGCTTACGGCAGTACAAAAATTAATCAATGGAATTATAATCCATCAGATACTGAACTGGCAGATGGTACAGTAAACTTTTACGCCCACTACAGTCCGACGACTACTTCTATTAAGCTTAAAAAGCTGGTAACAGGAAATATGGGTGATAGAACAAAGAAATTCCATTTTACTATTTCTATAACAAAGGAGAATAAGAACGTAACATTTAAAGTTGGTAATACTTCTAAAACAGGTTCCGCAACAGTGGATTTAGCAAATGATGAGGAAAGTACTTTAACAGAAATTCCTGTTGGGGCGAATATTACTATTACAGAAAATGATTATACAGAAAGCAGATATACAACTTCTTACGTTATTGATAATGGAAACAGTGTGACAAACAGAGAGGCCAATATGTCCAATATACAGGCGACAGAGGATGTAAGTGCACATGAGATTGTATTTACAAATAATAAAGAAGCCATCCCAGACACAGGAATCACCTTAGATTCTCTTCCATTTATCACATTACTTGCTCTTAGCATTGCAGGAGGAATCTTTTACCTGATTTGCAGATATAAAAAGCGCTTTGTTTAAAAGGTGACAGCGATGGCAGAAAGACATAAAAGAGACGCTAAATTAAATAGAGGGCGCAAAGCAAAAAATAAAGAAAGAGAAGCTTTGCCAAACGCAAAAAAAGGTACTTCTACAGAGGTAATAAATCAGGAACACAGGGAAATAATCAAATGGTTTCAGACAGTGAAATTCCGCAGAACAATGTTTGGAGGTGTGGATGAAAATGATGTCTGGAAGAAGCTTCAGGAGTTGAACCAGTTTTATGAATCTGCCATTCGGGCAGAACGGGAAAGATATAACATTTTGTTAATAGACCATGAAAAAACATATGAAGCCCTGATTTATAAATATAAACAAAAACTGATGGAAAAAGAAGGAAACATAAGGCAGACAGAGATGGACATTACAGAAAGTGAAGTGCCATCAGAAACCAGGAATGAGGTGCGGAGGTGATGCGGACTGCAAAAAATATGAGCTGTTCTCAAATAATCCGCAGACGAAGAAGAGAAGCAGAAACCAGAAATGGTTACATACAGCTACTCGCAAGAATCATATTAGTAATCGTATGCGGCGGATTATTATTCACACAGGGATTTTTATTTATGAGAGCGCCGGACAATGGAATGTTCCCGGCAATCAAAGGCGGTGACCTGCTTATAGGATTCCGTTTACAGAGAAATTTCCTGAAAAATGATGTTGTTGTATACAAGGCAAATGGGAAACTGCAGGTAGGAAGAATACTGGGACAGGAAACAGATGTCATTACCATAGATGACACCGGGCAGCTTCTTGTCAATGGAACTCCCCAAACAGGAGAAATCGCATTTCCTACATATGCAAAAAAAGGAATAAAAAAATACCCATATAGGGTGCCCAAAGGCTGTGTCTTTCTATTAGGAGATTACAGGACACAGACAAAAGACAGCCGCGATTACGGCCCAATTAAAATGGAGGATGTAAAAGCAAAAGTCATTACAGTACTTCGAAGAAGAGAACTTTAGTGTACCAATATATTTTTTTATATGCTCTGGCAAAACGAAAATAAAAACTTTGTTGTTACGTAGTAAACAAATCTACTATTCCACTATATGGATTACAAGTGAACAGACATATATACTGAATAAACTTCCGTAAGGGGTTTAGAGATAACAAATTTACTTATTCAATTAAGGAGGAAACATTATGAAAAGAGTAAAACGAATTTTTGCATGCTTATTAGCACTCACAATGATGTTTGGATTAAGTGCGACAGCCTTTGCAGATGAGACTTATACCGATCAGTCAACAGTGACCATCAAAAAGAGCTACAAATTAACCAATGCAGGTACCACTTCCCCAAGAGAGACATTTACACTTGAACAGGTTGGAAAAGGAGAAGTTAAGGATGGTGATGCAACAAGTGCACCAGCTCTTGGAACAATTACAGGAGCAACATTTCAAGAGGGAGGAGCAGCTACAGGTGATGGAGCAATTGGTGAGATTACAGTAACCCTTCCAACTTATGAAAAGGTTGGTGTATATGAATATACATTAAAAGAAGTTGCTGGAACTACAGCAGGTGTTACTTATTATGGAGCAAACATTAAACTTGTAGTAACGGTTATTAATGGAAGTGATGGAAAACTTCGTATTGCAGCAGTGCATACAGAATCTGAAGGCGACAAGAAGGATACTTTTGAAAATACATATTCAGCAGGTACACTTAATGTATCTAAAACAGTAACAGGTAACTTAGGTGATAAAGAAAAATATTTTGAATTTAAAGTAACCTTAACTGGTGAAACAGGAAAGACTTATGCTGGTTCCTATGCAGTAAGTGGTGGAACTAATACTTCTAATCCTTCAACTATTGAGATTGGAAAAGAAACAACATTCCTGTTAAAACATGGAGAAACAATTAGCATTGCAAATCTTCCATATGGTGTATCTTACACAGTAACTGAGACAACAGCAGATGGCTATACAACAGCAAAGAACGGCGACACAGGAAAAATTAAGGAAGCAGACCAGACAGCAGCATTTACAAACAGCAAGACAGGTGAGGTTGACACAGGCGTTTACTTAGACAATCTTCCATACATCTTAGTATTTGCAGGCGTATTAGCAATCGCAGCAGTATTTGTTGTAAGAAGACGCAGATTTGAAGATTAATTAAGTAGATTGATTCAATAATATCAGGTTTAAGTATTAGAGTATTTTTCAAACACACTCTAGTCTGGAGCATTGTTTCAATATGCTCTAAAAATAAAAGAATAATTAAGTGATACTGGTGTTGAAAAAATAAAAGAAGCATATTAACAAATATATACTGCAGAAGGGAGGTGGCTGCATGGGTGCTTCAAGGATATTTTTAAAAGTAGCCAACTCTCTCCTCAGTGGTATTATTATTTTATTTCTTGTAATTGCAGGGAGTTACTCGGCATACGCTTTGTGGGATAATATGCAGGTATATGCTGCAGTAGATGATATTCAGTCACAGTTATTAAAGTATAAACCGACTCCTGGAGAAGATAATGGACCAACTTTTGAGGAGCTTCGGAATATCAATCCAGATGTATGTGCATGGATTACCTTAGATGGAACCAAAATTGATTATCCCATCCTGCAGGGAGAGGATAATCTTACCTATATTAATAAGGATGTATATGGCAATTTTGCTTTAGCAGGAAGTATATTTCTTGATTCGAATTGTGACAGGACATTTCATGAAAAATATGAACTGCTGTATGGACATCATATGGCAGAGCATAAAATGTTTGGTGATCTTGATTTGTATGAAAAGAAAAAGTTTTTTAATAAGAACAGGACAGGGACACTGGTGCTCCCTGACCGGTCTTATAAACTTGAGATTTTTGCATGTATTAAAACTTCCGCAAATGAAAATAATATTTTTGTTCCTCAAAAATGGCAGAAGAGTACAGATGGACTGCTAAAATTTGCCGAGAAAAATGCAATGTACATTCATCAGGATACGATGAAACAAATAGGAACTTCTAAAGATTTTTCACAGATTCTTGCAATGTCTACCTGTTCTTCAGATTATACAGATGCAAGGACCGTTATTCTGGCGGTAATGAAGCCTTATTCGCCGGAGAAGTAAGGAGGAGATGAAAACGAATATAAGAAAAATTCCGGCAGTGCTCCTGTTTGCGGTTTTATGTCTGGCAGTTTTTCCATTTTCTACGTTTGCAGCACAAGACGTTAAAGTGAGAATACCTGTCACGATACAAACCTCAGGCGAGACACCTTCTCCGGAGGAAAACTATACGGTTGTGCTTCAGGCAGTTGATGATGCACCGATGCCGTCAGAAAATGTATTGGAGATTACGGGAGCGGGTCAGTCTGCTTTTCCGGTAATCCAGTATACAACGCCTGGCGTTTATTGTTACACGGTTACACAGAAATCTGGAACGCATGAGCGGGCACAATATGACCAGACAGTCTATTATGTAAAGGTTTCCGTAACAAATGGAGAAAATGGTAATTTAGAGACAGTAATAGCTGCACATACTGATCAGGAAATGACAGATGCAAAACGCGACATTACTTTTACAAATTACTATAAACCAAAAAAGAAAACGTCTGAGAGCACAACAGAAACAATAAGTACAACAAAAACAAAGCCTGAAACAAAATCAGGCAAAAAAGAAAACGCAGGGAAGAAAAGTAAAAATAAAGTAAAAACAGGAGATAATACAAATACGACACTGTTTGTTATGTTACTTTTCGCCTCCGGAACAGGACTGCTTATTATAGCAATTTCACGTTACCGGGAAAAATATTACAGATAACATACATAAATACAGTAAATAAAACCAGAGATCATTTTCAGAAGTTTCGAAATTGGTCTCTGGTTTGTTTTGTCAGGGAACAAATAATTATAGTTTTTAATTGCAATCATATAGTGGATTCGACAAATAAAATGCTATGTGTTAATATGATATCTAAGTATTATGGACGATATCATGGGGAGCGGGGGTCAGATTATGAGCCAGAAAATTGATATAAATGAGTTTCTTAGAGATTCTCGAATAGGGCTTTGGCGAATTGAAGTTGAGGAAGGAAGACAATCAAGATTTTATGCGGATGAAGTGATGGACAGGCTACTGGGAATCAAAGGAGAATTAACACCAGAGGAAAGGTTTGTGTTTCATCGAAAAAATGTGCATCCAGATGATATGAATATGTTTTTAGAATATTCTTCTAAGTTAACGGAAACGCGAACAGAAATAGTTTATCGTTATATACATCCGGTATCAGGAGAAATGTTTGTAAGATGTGCAGGAATGAGAGATAAGTCTATAAATAAATATATTAGTATTATTGGCACACATCAGGATATTTCAGAGACGATACGCCTTGAGAAGGAAAAGGAAGCCGAACGCCGTCTGGCAGAAATTAATAATGAGCTACGGCAGGAAAAAGCACGAAACGAAGATTATTACAGAGAACTGCTTGATATGCAGAGCTGTGGAGTAATGGCTTATACTTTACCAGGTCATAAAGTGATTCATATGAATGCGCAGGCACTTAAGATGTACGGTTTGAAAAGTGTTGCAGAAGCACAGCGTGAACTTGGAAATGCAGTAGGAAAAGTATTTTATCCAAAATCAGATACAATTGAACAGCTAAAAAGACTTCGAGATGAAGATGATACGATTGATTATGAGTGTATCATTAGAAAGGGAGACCCGAATGAATGCCATGCCTTAGCAAAGACAAAGGTCGTTATAATCCCAAGTGGAGAAAGAGCAGTTCTTACTACATTTTTAGATGTTTCAAATATGGTAACTCTTAAAAGTGCACTGAAGCAGGCAGAAGAGGGAAGCCGGGCAAAGGATTCATTCCTCTTTGCCATGTCCCATGATTTGCGTACACCAATGAATGCAATTATCGGATATGCTGACCTTATGGAAAAACACTGGGGTGAAAAGCAACTTACAGAAGGATATTTACAGAAGCTAAAAGAAGCTGGGAACTTCTTAATGGATTTAATCGGAAATGTACTTGAAGTAGCAAGGATTGAGAGCGGAAAAGAAACATTAACAGAGACAGCCTGGAATCTTCGAGGACTTGAAGATACATTAGATATTCTTTTAGATGAAGATATCTCAAAAAAACGACTTACATTGAAAAGAAGTATTGACATCGAACATAAAGAAGTATATTGTGACGTATTAAAAATTCAGGAAATCACTATGAATCTTTTAAGTAATGCAGTGAAATATACCCCGAAAGGCGGAAAAATTTATTTTAGTGTCAGAGAACTTCCTTATAAAAGAGAAGGCTATGCTTTATTTCAAACAGTAGTAGAAGATACGGGAATAGGAATCAGTAAAGAATATATTCCCCATTTATTTGAGGCATTTTCCCGTGAAAAAAATTCATCAGAAAGTGGTATCATGGGAACCGGTCTGGGACTTCGAATCGTTAAAAAGTTTGTAGACTTGATGGAGGGCGATATTACAGTTGAAAGCGAGTTGGGAAAGGGTACCAAATTTACTGTAACAATTCCGCACAGAATCGCGCAAAAAGGAGAACTTGTAAAAAATATAGATGTGCAAAAATATGTACAGCAGAAATTAGAAGGTATAAGAATTCTATTAGCAGAGGACAATATGCTCAACGCAGAGATTGCAATGACTCTCTTAGTAGATGCAAATGCACTGGTAGAACTGGCACCTGACGGAGAAAAAACAATTTCTATGCTAAAAAAGGCACCAATCGGATATTATGATTTGATTTTAATGGATATCCAAATGCCGCATATGAACGGATATGAGGCAACAAAAAATATTCGAGGGCTTAACGATGAACGCTGTACTATTCCGATTATAGCGATGACGGCAAATGCGTTTGAAGAAGATCGGCAGAGGGCATTTGCAGTAGGAATGAACGGATATATGACGAAACCAATAAAAATAGAGGAGCTGATTTCTACGATAAAAGAGATATTGAAATTCTGATTTGACGCAGGCAAGGGGGTTCTTTTTCTCGTAGTATTTGTACAATCTGCCCCACAAAACTTTTACAGCGGCTATTTCCTCTAAATTACAAATATAGGGCGGATTCTTTCTTGGGGAGCGTTTCCCTTGCCTGCACAAATTAGAATTATTTCACATCAAAGGCCGGATTAAATGCGTAGAAGTTCTTACTGTTCAAGTTATCCTGCACAATCCGTAAACTTTCACCAAAACGCTGGAAGTGTACAATTTCTCTTGCACGCAGGAATTTAATTGCATCATAAACATCTGGGTCATCTTTTACGAGTCGAAGGATATTGTCGTAAGTGGTACGTGCTTTTTGTTCTGCAGCCATATTTTCCATAAGGTCAGTAATTGGATCACCGGTGGACTGCATTGTATCTGCACTCCATGGAGTACCACTTGCCGCAACTGGGTAGATACCAGTTGTATGGTCAACATAATAATCCGCAAATCCCTGTTCCTTAATCTGCTGTACCGTCAAATTACGGGTAAGCTGATGAACAATTGTACAAACCATCTCAACATGATTTAACTCTTCAGTACCTACAGAAGCATCAAAGAGGGAATACAATTAGAGTTTGCCCTCATATATTTGGTTGAGCAACATCTTCAGGAGCATTCAGCTTTATGAATATGAATAAGTATGAACGTCTAAACCAGCAAAAGAAATATAGCAGCGAAAAATCCTTTTCAGGTAAAAAGCGAGTTGCGGCTTATTGTCGTGTTTCGACAGAGAAGGAGGAGCAGGCGCAGTCTTTTGAGAGTCAGTGCGATTTTTTTCGATGTTACATTGAGCAAAAGAAAGAATGGGAGTTTTATAAAGTTTTTGCGGATGAAGGGATTTCGGGGACGAGTACGAAGAAGAGGGAACAGTTTAATCGGATGATTGCGGAGGCGAAGCAGAGGAAGTTTGACTTGCTTATTACAAAGGAGATTTCCCGTTTTGCGAGAAATACGCTTGACAGTATTTATTATACAAGAGAACTTCGCAAGGTGGGAGTCGGGATTTTATTTTTAAATGATGGGATTAATACATTAGATGGAGATGCGGAGTTACGTCTTTCGATTATGGCATCGATTGCCCAGGAAGAGAGCCGGAAAACATCGGAGCGAGTGAAATGGGGTCAAAAACGCCGAATGGAAGAGGGTGTTGTTTTTGGCAGGAGTATGCTTGGTTATGATGTGAGAAATGGAAAAATGTATGTAAATGAAGAAGGAGCTGAAGTAGTTCGGAAAATATTTTATAAGTTTGTTGAGGAGAGGAAAAGTACACATGCTATTGCAAGGGAACTGTTAGAGGAAGGCATTTACCCGATGCGGAGCAAGAAGTGGAGAAATACGGTGATTATGCGTATTTTACAGAATGAAAAATATTGTGGAGATTTGGTGCAGAAGAAGACATTTACACCGGATTATCTTTCTCATGAGAAAAAATATAACCGGGGTGAAGAAGAGTTTGTGATTATTAAAAATCATCATGAACCGATTATTTCGAGAGAAATGTTTGAAAAAGCGGAAAAGATTTTTGAGGAGAAGAAAAAAAGAAAGTAAAAGTATAGCAGTTGACGTAGCCCGCTACGCCGCCTTCATTCAGGCGAAATCTCCCACAAATTGTAACGCACATCTTACAGAAAGCATTTTTCAAACACGCTCTATTGCAATATTAAAGCGGATATAGGGTATCGCTTCTCTTTGCAGGTATCAGTTTTGCCTAATGAATTAAACCTTATGTCATATTATAATAAAGAAAAGCAGTATTTTGTGGTATACTGTCTCTTATGATTTGATTAGAAGATATTTTTTATTAGCTTATAAAAATTTTGGAAAGAAAAGGAAACGAAAACAATGCGATATTTAAAACCACATTTTTATGATAGCTTTGCCTGCAAAGCCAGCGCCTGCCCAGATACCTGCTGCGCGGGATGGCAGATTATGATAGATGAAGATTCTTTAGAGAGATATGGAAATGAGCCTGGAGAGTTTGGCAAGATTCTGCGGAATTCAATTGACTGGGAAGAAGAATGTTTTTATCAGAACAACCGCCGTTGTGCATTTTTAAATGATGAAAATTTGTGTGATCTTTACAAGGCATTAGGACCAGATGCCCTATGCGATACATGTCGTATGTACCCAAGACATACAGAAGAATATGAAGGCCTCCGGGAATTATCCTTGTCTTTATCCTGTCCGGAAGCGGCAAAAATTATTCTGTCCTGCAAAGAGCCAGTTCGATTTTTAGAAGAGGAAACCGATGAGGAGGATGACTTCGAAGAATTTGATTTTATGATGTTTTCTCAGCTTGAAGATACCCGTGATATTCTCTTTGCTATCTTGCAGGATCGTTCTCTTTCACTGACGCTTCGTATGGCAGCATCCGAACAGTTGACAGAGAGTTATCAGACTTGTATAGAAGAGGGACGGCAATTTGATGCAGACGATCTTCTCCGAGAATGTGAACACCATCATAAAGAAGGCTGCCTTTCGGAATTTATCTCAAAACATCTTTCTGAAAAAGGAGCAGATGCCGCCGCTCTTCACCAGTGGAATCGACAAAAAGAAGAACTGCAGGTACTTCGAGATTTAGAGCGCCTTCGCCCAGAATGGAATCAGGTACTCAATGGAGCCGAAAAATATCTGTATCAGGAAAATGAAGAGAACTACCAGAATATCTGCAAGGAATTTCACCAAACATACGGAGCATTAAGTACTCATAAAGATGAGTGGGAGAACCTCGGAGAACAGCTTATGATGTTCTTTGTCTATACTTATTTCTGTGGAGCCGTCTACGATGATATGGTCTGCTCAAAAATGGAACTCGCAATATTTTCCGTTCGCTGGATACAGGAATTCTTAATTGTGCGCTGGCTGGAAAATGGGAAAACACTTTCCATGAAAGACGTGGAGGAAATCTCCTGGAGGTATGCGAGAGAAGTGGAACACTCCGACAATAATTTGAATACACTCGAAGACTGGCTGTTTGAGAATTACTATTTAATTCATTAAGAGACAGACGCCCGAGAAGAGAGAAGATGTTTTTTGAAAGGAATGATAAAAACTATGATATATACTTGCACATATGCCTCCTCGCTAGGAGATATTCTGTTGGCTGCGGATGAAATTGGTATTATTGGTCTGTGGTTTGAAGGGCAGAAATATTTTGCAAACACACTTCCTAAAGGGCATATTTCACAAGAAACTTCTATTCTTACAGAAACAAAAAAATGGCTGGATATATATTTTTCCGGTGAAGAACCGAAATTTACGCCACCTCTTCATCCGGCTGGTTCTGCGTTCCGGCAGGATGTATGGCAGATTTTATTGGAGATTCCTTATGGACAGACAATTACATATGGAGAAATTGCCAAACAAATGGCGAAAATAAATAATACGCCACATATGTCTGCACAGGCAGTAGGTGGCGCAGTAGGGCATAATGAAATTTCTATTATCATTCCCTGTCATCGAGTGGTAGGCACAAATGGCAGTCTGACAGGGTACGCAGGAGGAATTGATAAAAAAGTTTCGTTGCTTAAGTTAGAGCATACTGATATGAGTCAGCTATTTATTCCAAAGAAAGGAACAGCGCTGTAAGAGAAAATTCTGAGAATACATAAAAATCTATTGAAATGTAAATTTTGCTATGACTATACCTGTTCTTTTGTTTTTCCTACAAATTCACCCCCAAATATGCTACTATTGATAATAAGAAACATTCGAGGGAGGTGCAAATATGGGAAGTTATTTAAATCCGGGAAGCTTTTCATTTCGTGGGAGTCTGCGTTCTAAAATATATGTAGACAAAAGCGAATTGATTGCAAAGATAAACGAAGTTCTTTATACTGAGCAGAAGTATATTTGTGTAAGCCGTCCGAGAAGATTTGGTAAGTCGATGGCAGCAAATATGCTTGCAGCATATTATGATCGAAGTGAGAATACAGAAGAATTATTTCAGAATCTTATGATTAGTAAAGATAGTTCATATAGGGAAAATCTAAATCAATATGATGTGATTAAGATTAATATGCAGGAATTTTTTAGCCTGTCGGGGACGATAGAAGAAATGCTGCAAATGCTTAGAGATTATCTGCTTTCAGATTTTAAAGAAGCTTATCATGAAGTGCATTTTCGAGATGAAAAAAATTTAATTCAGGTTATGAAAGATGTTTTTTCTTATACAAAATGTCCGTTTGTAATTCTGATTGATGAGTGGGACTGCCTGTTTCGGGAATATAAACAGGACAAAGAAGCCCAGAAGAAATATTTGGATTTTTTACGGGTCTGGCTAAAAGATAAAGATTATGTAGCACTTGCATACATGACGGGAATTCTGCCGATTAAAAAATATGGGTCTCACTCTGCACTAAATATGTTTACAGAATATTCGATGACAAATCCGCGCGAAATGGCGGAGTATTTTGGGTTCACAGAAGAGGAAGTAGAGAAATTGTGTCAAAGATTCGACCGCAATTTTGAAGAAACTCATGCTTGGTACGATGGATATGAACTGGTAAAAATAGATGGGAAAGAGAAAGTCTATTATTCCATGTATAGTCCTAAACCAGTAGTGGATGCCATGTTGAGTGGTGTGTTTGATAACTACTGGAATCAGACAGAAACCTATGAAGCACTAAAAGCATATATAAAGTTAAATTTTGACGGACTAAAAGATGCAGTGATTCATATGCTTGCAGGAGAAAGAGTTCAGATTAATACGGGGACATTTTCCAATGATATGACGAGTTTTCAGGGAAAAGATGATGTATTAACTCTGCTGATTCATTTAGGATATTTAAGTTATCACTGGCCGGACAAAACAGTTACAATTCCAAACAAAGAAGTATCTCAGGAATATATCAATGCAATCAGTACGATGGACTGGTCTGAGGTGACAGCATCCATTGAAGATTCCAGAATGTTGTTAGAAGCTCTTTGGAATATGGATGGAAAAGCTGTGGCAGAAGGAATTGACAAAGCACATCAAGAGATTTCCATTTTGCAATATAACAACGAAAATTCATTAAGCTGTACGATACATCTTGCATTTTATTTTGCGAGAGAATATTACACGATGGTCAGAGAACTTCCAACAGGAAAAGGATTTGCAGATGTTTGCTTTATTCCAAGAAAAATACATCTGGATAAACCAGCAGTGATTATAGAACTAAAATGGGATAAAAGTGCAAAAGGAGCAATCAACCAGATTAAGGGAAAACATTATGTAGAGGCTTTGAAGGATTATCAGGGGAAGTTATTGCTGGCAGGAATTAATTATGATAAAACGACGAAAAGGCATAACTGTATGATAGAGCAATTCCGATTGAACAAAATCATAGACAGACAAAATATCGAAAACAAATAGTTCATATTCACGCAATCCAAAAGTTATTGCAGCATTTACGGCGATGCGATATAATTAAATTCATTAGGAATGAGCGGTTTACTGCAATAACGGAATTAAGAATAGTACGCAGGAATTTTGGTATAGGGGAATGGAATTACGTCAGATAGAATTTTTTTTACAATTGTATAAAGATAGAAATATTACTGTAGCAAGTCAGAATTTATATATTTCACAGCAAGGTATGAGCAAGTCCATCGCAAATCTTGAAAAAGAGGTGGGCTTTCCTCTTTTTAAGAGGTCTGTATCTGGAGTGAAGCCGACAGTAGAAGCATGTGAGCTATATAGTTATTTTCGCACGGTAATGAAAAGTTATGCAGGTCTGCAAAAGAAAGTAAACGATATTGAAATGAGAAAAAATGGTGTTCTTAGTATCGTGTGGCCGGAGTTTTTTGCTTTAGCTTGTGAAAAGGAAGAATATGCGACCTTTTCCGGGCAAAATCCAGGAATACAGATTTCGGTAATGGAAGAAAGTGAAGAAATGGGTATTCATTTATTAAGGGAAGGCTTAGCGGATGTAGCTTTTATGTATGCGCCAATTCCAAAGGATTTAGAATCACATATAATTGTAGAAAGAGAGCCGTTATGTGCAGTCATAAAACGGGAGAACCCGTTAGCAGAAAAAGAAAACATTGATATTGAGGATTTAGTGGAGCACGCATTGATTTTTTCATCCGGCAATAATATAACAAGAAAAAATATTATAAAAAAGGCAAAAGAAACAGCTGGTGAAGAACTGGAATTAATCCCAATTTCATATACACAGATGTTACATGCTGTATATACAAAGGACTGTATTGCACTGGCACCTGAGAATGCATTTCGTTATATTAATTTTCCGGAACTGGTTTATAAACCAGTCAAGTTCAAAGGACAGGATTTTTATGAGTTAGAATGTCATTTAGTAACTGTAAAAAGAGAGAATTATAAAGCAGAAATTGAAAGATATATTGCTCATGAAAAAGAATCTTGCAAGAGAAGATTTCTATAAGAAGTATATAATATAAAATGGGGTGCAGCCATTGGAAGGCTGCCCTCCAACTTAATTGAATAGGAAGAAAAACGCTCAGTACAATTTTTCTTCATCGAATATTAGAATACTGTTAACTCTATAATGCTGGGAAAATAGCATTAACAGCGAATGTCATAATAAAGATAGCAGTTGCAGGCGGGTCGATGTGGGAATCTGTTCCACTGTTAATAGAAGCACCTGCGATGTCTCCGATCAAACCGGAAATTGTTCCGAAAACAACGCCCATAGCCAACGCCATGTATGCATTACCGGTTGTAGCATAAGATTGAACAGCAGCTTCGGCCGCGATAATAACAATGTGGTGGCATCCGAAGAATGCCTGACCAGCTACTGCAAAAGTTAATCCAAAGGCTGCAAGACCAAAAATAAGTACATTATAAAGTCCGCCGAAAGTTTCAACAGCAACTCCGGAGCTTACCGCTGCGGTATAAACGCCAGTAACAACTAAACTATATGAAAATGCTATTACTAAAGTAGTTGTAAGATTTTTTTCTTTACTCATGAAATCGGAACCTGTTTTAAACTTACCTCCAAAGATAAGACGAACTAAGATTGCGGAACAAAAAACAGTGATTCCAGGCGCGTCTGTCACGAGACGAGGGGAAACAGTTCCTGCAAATAAGTTAACGATGACAAGTTCTTTGAATAAGTAGCCGATTACACCGAAAACACCGCCGACAAGAAGAACATCTGGTTCATTTAATCCAGCGAGTGCAGATACGACATCAGCACCATTTTCAGAAACTCCTTTTTTCTTTGCATATGCGGCAGCAGCCACTCCACCGGCAAATGCGATGTGTGGTCCAAAGAAAGGACCAAATGCAAAATAGTTAACAAGAATGTTAGATGCATCACCGGCACCACACATTCCTGTAACAGCACCTACAATTGAAAATACACCCGTCATAATAAATGCCGGAACGGCTCCGATTGCGGCAGCAAAAACGCCTCCACCAAAAGCAGCAATTAATCCCAAAATACTCATAATCTTCTCCTCCTTTAAATTATGTGTAATCTCGTGATCTCAATGTCTCTGTCTTTGTATTGATTATATCGGACAGGAAAGAAAAGATGTTGAGAATACATTTGTTATATTGGTTTTACTGAGCTTAAGATTATGATAACATTTGTAAGAAAATTGTAAAAACAACTCGTGTTCTGTCAAGTGAACAAAAAGTTGTAACTTCTGATTTGCCGCAGGCAAGTGCTTACATTGGAACTTGTCTGATGCCTCCATTGTTTGGGATGATTGCAAATCGTATATCAATTAAAATATTGCCGTTATATTTATTAATTTTGCGTGAATTAATGATATATATGCATGAATCGTTGACAGAATCGCGTCAAAAAGACGAAAATCGCGTCATAATATTGACGCGATTAAACCAGATTTAACGATGTTTTTACATTATGAGACATTGGAAGAAGATGGGGAAAAGTAGTGGCTGTTTCTATTCAAAGAGGAACAGAAAGACCGTATTATATTACCAAGAAAGGCTTACGACCAGAGGGAGTTTATGTTCGTCAGGGGTATTCTTCTGTTCCGGCAACAGATTTGGCAATTCGTCAGATGATAAAAGAAACAGATGGAGACCGTTTTGAAGAAATGCGTAGCTTAAATCAGGAGTTAACATTTGAGGCTGCCCAAAAAGAATTTGAATTAAGAGACATAGAATTTGGTTCACAGCAAATGCAGACTTTAAAAATGATAGATAATGAGAGTATTTATAGTAATTTGGGATTACTTTTATCCTCTTACAGCAAGAAGACTCCGATCTCTAAGGTGGGAGATGAATTGCGTCTGCTACCTACTTGATAGTGCATCCTAATTATAGTATAGTATCTTTAGTCGG
>NZ_CAKRCF010000029.1 GCF_934307085.1 uncultured Anaerobutyricum sp. | reverse complement strand
CTTGAGTAATACTCAATTTGAAGTGATTTTAGACGGTTTTTAACGGTTCCTGGCGATACTTTCACCATTTCCTTTTTCCATAGAAAAAAGGCTCCGAAAAGCTCATAATCACTAGAAAATAAAGTGTTTATGAAGCTTTCAGAGCCTCTATAAATTCTGATTCAATTTATAATCGAAAATTCGCTTAAGCACATAATAATTCAAAAAATTATTTACCAGCCATCTGAGCTGCAACTTCAGCTGCGAAATCCTCTTCTTTCTTTTCAATTCCTTCTCCAGTTTCCATACGAACGAAACCTTTGATAGCAATTTTAGCGTTGTTCGCTTTAGCAACCTGCTCAACATATTTAGCTACGGACTGTTTTCCGTCTTCAGCTTTTACGTATACCTGATCCATTAAGCAGATTTCTTTTAATTCTTTGTTAAGACGTCCTTTAACCATACCTGTGATAATCTTATCGTTAGCGTCTGGTTTTTCATTCTTAGCTGCTGCTGTAAGGATTTCTTCTTCTTTTGCAAGATAATCCTGATCAACTTCAGAACGGTCTGTATACTTAGGATTTAAAGCTGCAACCTGCATACATACGTTTTTAGCCATCTCTTCGATGTCCGCGTTTACAACATCTGTTACAACGTCTACTAAAACACCAATCTTTCCACCCATATGTGTATAAGAAGCTACGAAACCTGCATCTTCTTTTACCTGCTGGAATCTACGGATGTTCATGTTTTCACCGATGATAGCAATCTGTCCTGCTAATGCTTCGTTTACAGTCTTAGTCTCATCGAATTTCCATGTTTCAGCTAAGAAAGCATCGATATCTGCTGCTTCTGTTTCCATAGCCTGCTCTGCAACCTGTGCAACGTAAGCCTGGAATTTTTCGTTCTTTGCAACGAAGTCTGTCTCAGCGTTAACTTCTACTGCAACAGCTTTTTTCTTGTCATCAGATACGATAACTTTTACAAGACCTTCTGCAGCAACACGTCCAGCTTTCTTTTCAGCAGTTGCAAGACCTTTTTCTCTTAAGAATTCAATTGCTTTATCAAAATCGCCTTCTGTAGCTGTAAGAGCTTTCTTACAATCCATCATTCCGGCACCTGTCATCTCACGTAACTCTTTTACCTGTTTTGCTGTAATAGCCATTTCGATTCCTCCAAATTCATCTCTTTTATGTGTTTCATATAGATTTTACACAAAAATGCCCCGGCCTGTACCAAGTGCAGGCTGAGGCGATTATTGCAAACAGAATTAAGCTTCTGCTTCTTCAGCAGCTTCTTCCTCTGCTACTTCTGCATCCTGTCCCTGATTTCCTTCGATTACAGCGTCAGCCATCTTGGAAACGATTAATTTAACTGCACGAATAGCATCATCGTTACCTGGGATAACGTAATCTAATTCTTCTGGGTCACAGTTTGTATCACAGATACCAACTAAAGGAATACCAAGAGTTTCTGCTTCCTGAATACAGATTCTTTCTTTTCTAGGGTCTACAACAAAGATCATGTCAGGGATATCCTGCATCTCTTTAATACCACCTAAGTTCTTCTCTAATTTTTCCTGCTGTTTCTTGAGGTTAATTACTTCTTTCTTAGGAAGTACATCAAATGTTCCGTCTGCTTCCATAGCTTCGATTTTCTTTAACTGGGCAATACGGCTCTGAATAGTCTTGAAGTTTGTGAGCATACCACCTAACCATCTCTGGTTTACATAGTACATTCCACATCTCTCAGCTTCGTTCTTGATAGAATCCTGAGCCTGTTTCTTTGTACCAACGAAAAGAATCTTTCCTCCGTTAGCAACACAGTCTCTGATTGCATTGTAAGCTTCGTCAACCTTACCTACAGATTTCTGTAAGTCGATAATGTAGATACCATTACGCTCTGTGTAGATGTAAGGAGCCATTTTAGGGTTCCATCTTCTTGTCTGATGTCCAAAATGAACACCTGCTTCGAGTAACTGTTTCATTGAAATTACACTCATGTCAAATCTCCTTTTTGTTTGTTCTTCCGCTGCTTTCTCATTCCTCAGCCACCTTTTTTATAAGGCACTTCGACCGACAGAATCCGGCAACGTGTTTTTTATAACTTAATTTACCGAACGAATTATATCATAATTTATATTGTATTGCAAGAAGAAATTCAAATAATCTTTTCACTCAAGAAATCATTAAGAAATTATTGTTCGCAAATTGACTCTTTTCCAATATAAATAGTGATAACTAAATCCATCTGTAAATTATTACTAAGTCTTATAGCATTACTTGTAATAGTATATATCATTATAGAGTTTTATAAAATTCTTTGACTTCTAACGCCATCTGCTTACGGCGATTCGCCAAAATTTTAGTAACATCCTTTTCTCCGGCTGTGAATATTGCTTCCGAAAGACCATTTTCCTGCAAGGAAGCCGTAATTGCTTCACTTCCAATTGCCTCTTCTAATTTTTCTTTATAATCAGCAGGTGCTTTTCTCTTTACAATATCCCTTGTCTCTTTTGAAATGTAAGTAAGGTTTGCAACTTGTCCATAAATTTCTCTTGTCTTATATCCACATTTGGCAAGATAAGTTTTCGGAAGAATCTGGTAAGACTCCGTCTTATTCTTATAAAGTTCTTCTATTGTCATGTTGCTGTAAAGCGAATGGACACCTCGTGCACACTGTGTTGCCACGTAAGTAAGGAACGGTGCTGTACGCGCTGTTGTAGAAGCAAATTTATCTGGAAGAATACTATCATAAAATTCTTCTGTAAGCTTCAGTTCTTCTATTTGTGCTAAATAAGAAGCAAAGCCTTCTTCCTCTGCATTGGTATAATCCTTAAGAACCGTTCCGTCTCCGCCACTTTGGTAGTGTCCGGTAAGCATCGCCATCGTCATCCATCTTGCTAAAAGAGATTCTTTTTCTTCCTCACTGATTCCCTGACGGTCCATAAGAAGATACATTGCGTAGCAATAATTTAAAACAGACTGTGAATATAATAAACGACTACAACAATATCCCGCTTTCTTTAATGCTTTCTGAAATCCTTTAAAGTTCTTTTCACAAACAAAAGCTTTTACGCCGGCACCAAGCTTTTCAAAAGATTCTTCTGAAAGTTTTTTGGATACTTCTTTTTTAGTAATTCCCTTTTTCTCTCCGGTTCTTCCAGATAAAAGATGAACCAAATCCCCAATTCTTGCTTTTCCAAAATAAGAAATGAGTACAACTTTTAAAACATCTGCATAGGATGGAACATAAAGACTCTTCTCTTCATTCTGACACCATGCAACAGCCTGACCATATTCGGAATTAAAAAAGTCTGTTTCATTTTGTTGTAATACCTGATAAAAAGACGGCTCTCTTAATAAATGACAGAAATAATCAATACAATTTCTTATGTAGTCTCCGCCATACTCTTCATTAACAGAAATTTTAGACATTACAAAATCTTCCTGGTTCAATGGCTTGCCCTGTAAATTAATTCGAATAAAGATTTCTGAAACGACATCAATATCTAAAAGGAAGGAAAGTTCAATTACTCCTACCTGGTGTTTTACGATTTCTTTTAAAGTATCTACCGACTGCTCTAATAAAGTAAAATCTTCTTCCGGGTTCACTTCTTTATATTCTTTTTCAAATTGTCTGAAAGAAAAATCTCTTCTGAAAAATATGGAGATATCTGGAATCCATTTAGTGTCCTGTTCATGCTTTTCGTCACAGACTGCAAAACGTTCATCACTAGTTTGTGCTAAAGGATTAAACGCAATGCGGATTCTGTGAGACTGATACTGTTCATCTAACACTTCTTTTCCAAGAAGGGCTGCCATTAATGCTGTAACTCTTTGTTGTCCATCAATCAGAATCTTTTTCGTTCCGCCTTTTCCAAATCCTCGAACACGCACCTGGGAATTCTGCCATACAATTAAATATCCGATTGGATATCCTTCATATAAGGAGTCAATCAATGATCTAACTTCCTCTCCCTTCCATACAAAAGGTCTTTGTATTTCTGGAATGGCAATCTGTGAATTCTCGACATATCCAAGGATACTACTGACGGAATATTGTGTTATTTTATAGTTATCTGACTTCATAAATAAATCCTTTCGTATATCGTGGGCAAAATCCACTACCTTAGGGTGGCGGAGGAAACCCTATCAATCTTTTGAATTATCATTCTCTGCATTATTGCAACATCTATGTTTCTATTATCCTATACGAACATTTGTTGAACTGCAACTAGTGTGCTATCTCATTGACTTTCAGTCAAATCGCACAGAATGATTTTTTAAACACACTCTAGTGTTTCATTTTCTTTAATTCATCAAAAACTACATCATTCAGCACTTTAATATAGGTTCCTTTCATGCCGGAAGAACGGGATTCAATGACTCCGGCACTCTCAAACTTTCGAAGTGCGTTCACAATAACAGAACGGGTAATTCCTACTCTGTCCGCAATCTTGCTAGCTACAAGAATTCCCTCTGAACCATCTAGTTCATCAAAAATATGCTGAATCGCTTCTAATTCTGAGAATGATAGTGTAGAAATCGCAGACTTCACAATGGAAACCTTTCTTGTCTCTTCTGCATTCTCCTCGTTAACGGAACGCATCATTTCAAGGCCAACAACGGTTGTTCCATATTCTACAAGGATAATATCATCAATTTCGTAATGGCGTTCCTTTCTATACATAAATACCGTACCAAGTCTTTCTCCGGCAATATCAATCGGAGTAATGATTGCCTGATAGCGGTCAATCTCTGTATGCTCAAAACCAAGTGTCTCCAGATTTACATTCTCTTTTGTAGAAAGTACACCTAATAAACGTTCATTAAGGAGTGTGTCAATGTAACCGCCAACCTCATTATTAATTAATTCATCAATCACTTCAATATCCTGGCGGTTTTTGATACCAAGAACCTTTCCTTTACGGCTGATGACCAGAACATTCGATAAAAGAATATTGCTTAATACCTCGCAGATATCATTAAATACTACTTTGTGAGAATTGTTATTGTGCAATAATTTATTTATTTTTCTTGTTTTATCAAGCAATTGAACACTCATAAAGACCTCCATCTCAATTGTTAAAATTAACAGACAATTCTTCGTCTTTCATAATTTTAACATATCTCCCCGGCAATAACAACGGTATTATCTAATATTTTTGGCACTTTTTTAAATTAATTTATAATTTCGCACAATTCCAATAATTTAGGAGAAAACAAAAATAGAAATTTGGTGAGCAGACAGACACCGCTGAGGAGGAGTTTGTATTTGGATTGCATTAATGACTTCTAAAAAAGAGAATCTTAAACTGCTATATAAAAGTATATTTGCTAAAGACGTTTGTCTGAAATTCCGAGTGTCTCCTTTAATTTGTTGGTAATAAAAGTTAAATGGCCACATTAAAGGAATTTCTATCAGAGTGCGCAAAAAAGCGAAAAAGGTACCAAAAAAATTATTTCATTTTGCAACTTTGTGCTGTGGAATTTTGACCATAGAAACTTCGGATTCGTTTCTCCGAAGTTTCTGCTTTATTGGACAAAATGGAACGTTTAGCACAATGGAACAAATGGAATAATTTTTTTGGTACCTTTCTAAGTTCTTCTGGCAATCTGGCTGCTCATTCTTCTCTAGCGGCATCTGTTACCAATCTCACAAATTACTGTTTAACTACCTCTTCTTTGTCTATTACATAGCCGCATTCCTTATCCGCACATACGAGCTTCTTGCCTTTTTCTACCATATACCCACCACATTCTTTGCATCGAATATTAGATGGTTTCTGCCAGCTCATAAAATCGCATTCTGGATTGTTAATGCAGCCATAGTATTTTCTACCCTTCTTTGTCTTTTTAAGAACGATATCTTTTCCACACTTTGGACAGCTCACGCCAATCTTCTCATAATATGGCTTTGTATTTCGGCAGTCTGGGAATCCTGGGCAGGCGAGGAACTTTCCATGTGGACCGTATTTTACTACCATGTTTCGTCCACATTCCTCACAAACTTCTTCAGAAACTTCATCGGCAATCTTAACTTCTTCAAGTTCTTTTTCTGCCTTTTCTACTGCTTGCATCATATCTGGATAAAAGTTTTCCACAATTGTTTTCCACTTAACTTTTCCTTCTTCAACGCCATCTAAAAGAGATTCCATATTAGCAGTAAAGTTCACATCAACAATTGTAGGAAAACCATCTTTCATCATATCATTGACTGCTTCGCCGAGTTCTGTAATGTAAAGATTTTTACTTTCCTTTACAATATATCTTCTCGCCAACAGAGTTGTGATTGTTGGTGCATAAGTACTTGGACGACCAATGCCCAATTCTTCTAATGTCTTTACAAGTGAAGCTTCTGTAAAGTGTGCCGGTGGCTGTGTAAAATGCTGTTGTGGATTCAAGGCAGAGAGTGTAATCTCTGTATCCTTTGTAATCTTTTTCATCGCGGCATTCATTGTTGACTTTTCACTATCATAGCTATATACCGTCATGAATCCATCAAACTTTATTTTAGAAGCGGCAACATTAAAACGATAGTCTCCTGCCCCGATTTTGACGGATGTTGTCTCATACACTGCCTCTGCCATTCGGCTCGCTAAAAATCTTGTCCAAATCAACTGGTACAGACGGAATAAATCTCTTGGAAGTTGCTCTTTAAGCATTGCCGGTGAAAGACTGCTGTCCGTTGGGCGAATTGCTTCATGTGCATCCTGAATCTTTCCTGTTTTTGACGTCTTTACCGCCGTTTTATCTCCAACAAACTGTTCTCCATACTGCTGTGCGATATATTCACGACAACTTGCATCAGCCTCTTCTGAAATACGTGTGGAGTCTGTTCGAAGATAAGTAATAAGACCAACACTTCCTTTTCCCTTTAACGCAACTCCCTCATAAAGTTCCTGCGCGAGACGCATTGTCTTTTGTGTAGACATATTTAAACGCTTTGATGCTTCCTGCTGCAAAGTACTTGTTGTGAATGGCAGTGGAGGTTTTTTCCTCCTTTCTCCATTCTTCACTGATAACACTTCAAATTTTTCTTTTTGTAGCTTTTCTACTAGAGCATCTACTTCTTTTTGTGAATGAAGTTCAATCTTACCATTTTTATCTCCGGCAAAATGTGCCTCAAGAGGCTTTTTCGCTCCTGGTACTAAAATATCTGCAATAAGACTCCAATATTCCTGTGAAATATATTCATCAATCTCCTGCTCTCTGTCACAGATAATGCGAAGTGCAACAGATTGTACACGACCTGCGGATAAACCTCTTTTAATCTTTGACCAAAGAATCGGACTAATCTTATATCCTACAATTCGGTCTAACACCCTTCTCGCCTGCTGTGCATCCACAAGATTCATATCAATATCACGGGAATTTTTAATAGATTTCTTTACGGCATCCTTTGTAATCTCATTAAAGGTAATTCTACTGCACTTCTTGTTTTCAAGTTTTAATGCATAATACAGATGCCATGAAATAGCCTCTCCTTCACGGTCAGGGTCAGTTGCAAGATATACTTTATCTGCTTTTTTTACTTCCTTACGAAGTTGCGCCAAAATATCTCCCTTTCCTCGAATCGTAATATACTTCGGTTCAAAATCATTCTCAACATCTATCCCCAGTGTACTTTTTGGCAAATCTCTTACATGTCCATTCGATGCAATAACCTTATATGATTTTCCCAGAAATTTCTGAATTGTTTTAGCCTTGGCCGGCGATTCAACAATAACTAAGTTTGCTGACATTCCCCAAAACACTCCTAACTTTTAAATATTATATTGCAATTTATTGTATTTTATTACTAGAATATATTGGAAAATACCTTTCGCAAAATGCGCGTTACAATTTGTGGAATAATTTTTCAAATACACTATACTATACTGCCTTAATTAATATTTATAATTCGCATACAAAAAAATTCAAAAAGAAAATTATATGAAATATCAATAAGACAATACTTGAAATCAAATACAATAAATGTAATCCTTTATAAAACAATTATACATCATACACTATTTCGTTTTGCCACGCAAGCAGAAAATTTTACTCTTTTCTTAAATACACGTTTTGTTCTATCTGATAAATTATATTTTTTAGTTCAAATTTCATTAAAATATGTTGCAATTCAAAGGCAGAAAAACCGCTATTTTCCAATAGATTTTGAAATGTAACAGGATGGATTTCATCTAAAAGTGAATATATTTTTTCTTCTTTTTTATTTTCACAAAAAAATTTATGAGAATCAGAAAAATTTTCTGTAGTTAGCCCTAGTTTTTTCTTGTTATTTACTATAGAGCCTTTTTTTGCAATAACTTCTATGATGTCCTCTGGTGAATGTACCAATGTTGCACCCTGACTAATCAAATAGTTGCATCCTCGGCTTAAATGATCTGTAATTCTTCCAGGAAGAGCAAAAATATCTTTCCCCTGTTCTAAACCCTGATCTGCAGTAATCAGTGAACCGCTTCTTTCCCCTGCTTCGGTGACAAAGACGCCATCTGCTATTCCGCTTATAAGTCGGTTTCGCATAGGGAACATCCATTTTTGTGGTGAAATACCAATATTATATTCGGAGATAACTCCTCCATTCTCGTATACTTTCTGATATAAATTAAAGTTTTCTACCGGATAAGCCGTATCAATTCCCCCGCCAAGAATACCCAGTGTATATCCTCCAACATCTAAAGCTCCCATATGCCCTGCTGCATCAACACCTGCTGCCATTCCACTTACAATCTGTATGCCTTGTTGTGCTAGTTTTGCTGAAAACTCTCTGGCCATTTTTCTTCCATATATAGTAGCTCTTCTTGAACCAACAATTGCAAGAATTGGCCTTGAAAAATCCGGAAGTCTTCCTATATAATATAATAAATTGGGAGAATCATATAACTCGGATAATCGTTCTGGATATTCTGGCGATTCTCTATGAAAAAAGTTAATTCCTTTATGAAGTAATTTAGATGCAGAGTTATTTATGATTTTTTCATTTTTCGACATAAAAAACGCTTCACATTGCTTTTTCGAAAGAATATTTTTTATCTCTTTTTCTGAGGCATCATATATGACAGATGGATGTACAAAATAATCAAGAAGTTTTTTTTGCGTCCTCACTCCTATTCCTGAAATATTTGCAAGCCAGTACCAGTAAAAATCACTTTCTGTCATTTTAATTCAACTCTCCTTTCTCTTTTTGACGAAAGTATAACGCCTCCTCTAAATGGGTAATCTGTATTCGTTCACTTCCTTGCAAATCTGCAATTGTTCTGGCTACTTTTAAGATTTTGAAATAGGAACGTCCTGTAAGGTAAAAGGTTGAAAATGCTTTCTTCATAAGATTTTGACTTTTTATATCTAACGTGCAATATTTTTCTATTTCATTTTTTGTCATTCGACCATTAAATAATGTCATACTTTGTGCAAAGCGAGATTTTTGTATCTCCCATGCCATCTCTACTCTTTTTTGAATTGTTACAGAACATTCTTCATTCGCAGAAGAAGTCAACACATCATATCCTACTTCCTCACATCGCACAAATAAATCCATTCTATCAAGGATTGGTCCACTAATCTTATTTTGATAGCGTACAATCTGTCTATGAGTACAGCGACACTTTTTTAAAGGATAATATCCGCAGGGACAAGGATTGGCCGCAGTAATAAGGAGAAAATCTGCTGGAAACTGTAATGTACGCTCTCTCCTTACAATGGAAATAGAATGTTTTTCAAGAGGAACACGAAACATTTCTATCATTTCTCTCCCGTATTCTGGAAATTCATCTAAAAAAAGAACTCCATGATGTGCAAGTGATATCTCTCCAGGTTTTGGAATAGTTCCACCTCCAAACATTCCTGCCGGTGTAACCGCAAGAGAAGGAGCTCGAAAAGGTCTCTTATTAATTAATGAAAACCGATCTTTTAAAAGCCCTTTTGCACTATATATCATAGTCGTGTCTATCATTTCTTCTTGTGTCATTTGTGGCATAATTCCTGAAATACAGGAAGCTAGCATAGACTTTCCTACGCCTGGCGGTCCACCTAACATCAGATTATGGTAGCCGGCTGCTGCAATCTCCATTGCTCTTTTGGCCATAATCTGTCCTTTTACTTCTGAAAAATCTGTTTGCCTTATACTATCCTTTGAAAAGTCTGTAGAAATATTTTGTGAAGGATATTTTTTTCCCTCTATCTCTGCATTTTGTGTAACAATATACGATATGTCTTTTGGATTCTTTTGCGTAAATTCCCCTGATTGTTCATTGAATATCGCTCCATGTTTTAAATAGAAATATAATTCCTGTAAATTATTAAACCCAATTGCATCCATCTCTTCTACATAAGCTGCTTCTTCTACATTTGCACTTGCAACTACACAATGCGTAAATCCGTTCTTGGCACCAATAACAGCAATGGGAAGTACACCGAAAACAGGACAAATCTGACCATTCAGTGATAATTCTCCGATAAATATAGTATCTTTTACATATGTATCAGGTATCAGATTCATAGCAAGCAGAATTGCTACGGCTACCCCAAGATCAAAAAAGGTTCCACATTTACGGAAATCTGCTGGAGCAAAGTTCACAGAAATTCTCTTAGGTGGTAAAAAAATCCCTATATTGTTCAATGCGGTACGAACACGTTCTTTGGATTCTCTTACTTCATTTGATAAATATCCAATCATATAAAAATTAGGTAATCCATTACTAATATCTACTTGAATCTGCACTATCTGTCCATCAATTCCCTGAATCATTCCACTAAAAACTTCTGCTACCATTTTATTTTCTCCTTTAACTATATAATTTCTGTAAAAAAATGTAATTTACCACATTTATATCACATATGCAAAATATATGCAATATTTATTTATTTTTACATTAAATAGAATTTAATGGGCGTATATAGTCAAAAAAAGAAAACCATATAATCTCCAAAGTCACCTCCGAGATTATATGGTTTTTTTATTTATTAGAGGCTACATCAACCCCATTATCTAACATCTTTTTTAATTCATTCATAAATGTCTCTACGTCTTTAAATTCACGATAAACAGAAGCGAATCTTACATATGCTACCTGTTCTAGCGACTTTAGGTGCTCCATAACTACTTCACCAATCTGCTTGCTCTCTATTTCTTTATATTCTAAATTAAAAAGCTCATTCTCAATCTGATTCACCATCTGTTCAATCTGTTCTACAGATACCGGACGCTTATGACAGGCACGTAAAATTCCGGACATCATTTTAGAACGGTCATATGGTTCTCTAGTTTTATCTTTCTTTATGACAGTAAGTGGCATAATTTCTACTCTCTCATATGTAGTAAATCTTTTTCCGCATTCGTCACAAAGTCTTCGCCGTCGTATGGATGAATTATCATCTGCAGGTCTTGAATCAATTACACGGGTATTATCCAATCCACAAAAAGGGCATTTCATATCTTATCCTCCAGTATTCCTATCTCTTATATTTAACATTTATCGTGGCGGTTATTATACCAGAAAAATGGCTATTTTACAAGACATTTCTTCTCATCAATGTCTACAAGGATACTATCAACGCCAACTCGTATTACTGCCCCAACTGGAATACGGTATTCCGATTTTTTTCCAAGGCAGCCACAATATTTGCCGCCTGTTGGTACATAGAGGTCTGTGATGCAAAATTTACATACGTCAATTTCTAAATCTCCTACGCAGCCAAGCCTATGCCCGTTTTTACAATTGATTACGTCTTTATTTCCAAATTCCCAGAAACGCATAAAAAAGCCCTTTCTTTTAACTTATGAAGGTTCTTTTAAAATAATGTCATAAATAATAGTCTATAATTAATATTATTTATACGATTCTTTATCAACCTGTTATAAATGAATAGGGAATTGCCTGCAACTTTTCTTTATTACATTGTAGAAATTAAAGTTTCTGTTATTAACAGTCTACAATATTCTTCTGTTTCTTTCATGACATTTCATAGTGTTCATTCATATGCAGCTTCATCCACTGAAGAATATCCGTATACACTTTATCTCTGCGTTTTTCATCGCAGATATTGTGACGCATTCCATCATATAAATGCAATTCTGCTCTATGACAGGTATCTTCTAAACGATGATGTACTTCTTCTATACCTTTTCCAAAGTTACCAATGGGATCTTCCTTTCCCCCGATCAATAAAATAGGAATCTCTCTGTTGACAGAATGATACCATTTTTTTGTGGAAACTAACGCAAGCATTTTCAAGATATCTTCATAAGCTGCTACGGTGATTGGAAGATGCTGTGAATAAATTCTGGCATATTCCTGCCTGGTTCCTTCATCAGCCGCAATCCAGGCATAGATATCATCCTCTCTCATGAAACGATGGTTAAGATTCTTTTCTATATCTTTTTGTAAATAGGTGCTTCGGTGTTCTGCACCTTGAATTCTTTTTAAAAATGCAGCAAACAAAAGCTTTCTACGACAATATTTCTGCTTTCCCATTGTTCCTGATAAAATGACCCCATTAATATCCTTTTCATGAATACAGTCCATGCGTACAATAAGAGAACCCATACCATGACCATAAATAAAATATGGTGTATCTGGATACTCTCGCTTCATATAATGTGTCAGCTTCTTTGTATTCTTTATCAAATAAGTCCAGCCATTCTTCTCACCAAAATACCCGTAATTCTTTTTTTCAGAAGAACGCCCATGTCCGATATGATCACAGCCGCAGACCATAATTCCGTGATCTGTGAAGAAACGGATCAGATTCTCATTCCGTTCCATAAAATCACCAAAATCATGAACAATTTGTAAAATCGCCCGTAAATCGGTTTCTGGTTCATAAATATAATAATGTATTCGATTTATACCATCGGAACTTCGATATGTTCCCGTAAACTTCTGATAAGCCATACAAAAGCCTCCCGTCCTCTCTGTATATGACAGATTCTTTTTCTCAACTACTATACAGGATAAATGTGAAAAAAGAAAGGCAATCTATCTTGCATTTTCGTTAAGATAGATTGCCTTTTCTTTCGTTTTTATTAAATTTCTTACATTTTATCTTATAGTAAGTTTTATAACTTCACTGATAAAAAACGCATAGCAATTGTGTGCAGCCTACAAACTACAATTTCACAAAAAGACATCATCTTTTTTGTAAAATGTATATTATAGTATTGACTAAATCATACAGATTAAAGAATAATCTTTGCAGGACACTTCTCTGCACATTTTCCACATCCGGTACATTTGCTGTAATCAATTTTTGCAATGTTGTTTTCAACAGTGATTGCATCTGCCTCACAGACACGAGTACACATCTTACAGCCAATACATCCTGCAGAGCATACTTCTTTCACTGCCTTACCAAATTCTTTGGAGCTACACTGTACTTTGTGTGGAGCTGCATATGGAACAAGTTCAATTAAAGACTTCGGACAAGTTGCCACACATTTACCGCAGGCAACACATTTTTCCTTATCTACTACAGCAACACCATTGATAATATGAATAGCATCAAAGTCACAAGCTTTTACGCAGCTTCCAAAACCAGTACATCCAAAGCTGCAGGCTTTTGGTCCGCCACCAGGTACACTCATAGCGGAAATGCAATCTTCATTACCAGCATATTTGTATTTTGATTTTGCCTTATCGCAGGTTCCGGCACATTTTACGAATGCAACCTGTTTTTCGCCTGCTCCAGCTTCTACACCCATGATAGAAGCGATTTTATCTGCTACTGGCTGTCCTCCTACAGGACACGCTCCAACTGGAGCTTCTCCAGCAGCGATTGCTTTAGCAAGAGCATCACAACCGGCAAATCCACAACCACCACAGTTGTTTCCCGGAAGGCACTCTCTTACAGCAACTTCTTTTTCGTCTACCGGCACTTTAAATTTCTCGGAAGCAATGCCAAGGAGAATGGAAATAACAAGTCCGGTTCCACCGACAACTACTGCCGCAAGGATAATTCCACTTATACTCATTTTTCGTCCCTCCTAATTAAATGATTCCTGAAAAACCAAAGAATGCAATAGACATAAGTCCGGCTGTTACCATTACGATAGGCATACCCTGCCAAGACTCTGGAATGTCGTTGTATTCCATTTTTTCACGGATTCCGGCAAGGATAACAATAGCGATTGTAAATCCAACAGAAATACCGAAACCATAAACTACAGACTGTAAAATATTATATCCATACTGTACAGAGTTTAAAGCCACACCAAGTACAGCACAGTTTGTTGTAATCAGTGGAAGATATACTCCTAATGATTCATACAAAGCTGGCATAGACTTCTTTAAGAACATCTCTACGAACTGTACAAGAGCAGCGATAACGAGGATAAATACGATAGTCTGTAAATAAGTTAAATCAAGTGGCGCAAGAATAAACTTGTAAATTAATGATGTCACTAAAGAAGCAATCGTAATAACGAAGATTACGGCTGCTCCCATTCCGCCGGCAGTCTCTACCTTTTTGGATACTCCGAGGAAAGGACATAATCCTAAAAACTGGCTCAGTACTACGTTATTAACAATAGCTGCACTGATGATTAATAATATTAATTCTTTCATAATCCTTCCCCTTTCTATTTATTCTCTGCTTTCTCTTCAGAAGCAGCCTTTGTTTCTTCTTTTTTATTGTCTACAGACATATCAAAGAAACTCTTGCTTGAACAGCAGGAATTACCACAGGTAGAGCAATCGCCACATCCTGCAGGAATTTCTTCCATCTCACCATTCTTTACCTTACGGTTCATAATCTTATTTCTTGCAGCTACTAAGCAGGCAAGTACAAAGAATGCACCAGGAGCAAGAATAAAAATAGTAATTGGTGTATAGAAAGATTCTGATAAGATTGTCTTTCCAAAAATTGTTCCGGCACCAAGTAACTCACGGAACGCACCTAAAATAGTAAGGGATAAAGTAAATCCAAGACCCATTCCAAGACCATCAAAGAAAGAAGAAACAGGACCATTTTTACTTGCATAGGACTCTGCACGTCCTAAAATAATACAGTTAACTACGATTAATGGGATATATACGCCGAGAGCATCATTTAATGCAGGTACATAACCCTGTAAAAGGAACTGTACTACTGTAACTAAGGAAGCGATAATTACAATGTATCCAGGAATACGAACTCTATCTGGAATAAAATTACGCAGAATAGAAATAATCATGTTGGAGAACATTAATACTACTGTTGTAGAAAGTCCCATACCTGCACCATTGATTGCAGATGTTGTTACCGCAAGAGTAGGACACATACCTAAGATAAGAACTAAGGTAGGATTTTCCTTGATAATACCATTATAAAGTCTTTCTAAAGCACTATTATTTTTCATCTTAGTTACCTCCTTCTAATGACTGGAAATAAGCAAGACAGCTATTCATAGCACCTGTAACTGCTTTACTTGTGATAGTTGCACCGGAAATGGCATCAATCTTTGCGTCATCTCCAGAACCGGAGCCGTCTTTTACAACGGAGAAAGCATCTACTTTCTTACCGGCAAACTGTTTGCCCCAGCTTGGGTCATCTTTGGCTTTCATACCAAGACCTGCTGTCTCACTGATAGAGAGTACGGAATATCCGCTTACTGTTCCGTCAGACTGGATACCAACGGTAAGCTGAATATCTCCGCCATATCCCTTAGAAGTTGTAATATTGAAAATGTAACCAAGGGCTTTGCCAGAAGCATCTAACGCTTCTACCGCAGAAGAGATAACATCACTTTCATGACCGTCAACCGTATTCTTGTAAGAAGCAATTACTTTAGACGCTGCTTCTTCAGAAAATCCGTCAACATCTTTGAAATCACTTGCCTTTGGGAATACAGCCTTGTATGCTTCCATCTGGGCTTTTGCTTCCTGATCAGCGATAGGTTTCTTTGTGATTCCGTATACCGCACCGAGAACAAGACCTGCAACAACGGTAATAATAACGAGTTTTAAAGCATCTTTTATTAAAGAATTCATTATTTTTTACCTCCTTTTCCAAATGCGGTAGGAGTTGTAACTCTTTCAATTAATGGTACCAACAGGTTACAGAAAATGATTGCATAAGAAACTCCCTCTGCTGAACCACCGAATAAACGGAAGATTCCTGTCAGGATACCAAGTAAGATACCAAATACAATCTGTCCCTTTGGTGTGATTGGGGATGTAACATAGTCAGTTGCCATGAAGAATGCACCAAGCATTAATCCACCACCGCATAACTGCTCCGCAAGATACATCATGTCAAATCCATGTCCGCCGAATAAAAGTACGAAAAGACCTAATGTTACAATGTAACATACAGGGATTCTCCAGCTGATAATCTTCTTTGCAATTAAGTAAACACCACCAACAATCAGTAACAGAGCGGATGTCTCACCGATTGTACCAGCAGTATTACCAAGGAACATTGCCTTTACATTTACAATTTCTCCTGCTTTTAATGCTGCAAGAGGAGTTGCGCTTGTTGTCGCATCAAAGCTTCCGCCAAATCCATTATAGGAAAAGTCTGTCATAATTCCTGCAAAAGAAATTAATAAGAAACAACGTGCTCCAAGTGCAGGGTTCATAAAGTTCTGGCCTAAACCACCAAAAAGCTGTTTTACAACGATGATTGCGAATAAACCACCGATAACAGGAATCCAGAATGGTACTTCTGGCGGAAGGTTTAATGCTAATAATAAACCAGTAAGTGCTGCACTGCAGTCTTTAATTGTAATCTTCTGATGCATACAGCGCTGCCATACATATTCTGCAAGAACACAGACAGCAACACAGATTACTGTATTGATGATCGCCTTTACTCCAAAGTTCCAGAAACCAAATAATGTTGCTGGAAGAAGGGCGATAATTACGTCAAGCATAATGCTATGTGTAGAAGCCTTATCCCTTACATGAGGATTGGCTGATACGTTATATAATTGTTCGTTCATTTTTTCACCTCTCCTTATGTTTATTTCTTCTTTCTGCGAAGAGCCATCGCCTCACGACGACCTGTCTTCATAGACTGGGTTAATCTTCTCTTTGCCGGGCAGATGTAAGAACAGCATCCACATTCCACACATTCACATCCATTGAGTTCATCAAATAATGCGAAATCACCGTGGTCTGCAATTTCTGAAAGCTTTGTAGGCATCAGACCAGCAGGACATACAGAAATACAGCGTCCGCAACGAATACAGTTACTTGGCTCACAAGCTGCCACTTCATCTTTTGTAAAACATAAAAGAGAAGAGAATGTCTTAGCACAAGGAACATCTAATGTAGATAACGCCATACCCATCATAGGTCCACCAGAAATAACTTTTTCTGGCTGAGACTTAAATCCACCTGCTGCCTCTACTAATTCTGCGGCATTTGTTCCATTCTTTACTTTAAAGTTGCCAGGATTCTTAATCGCATCTCCTGTTACAGTTACTACTCTCTCAAAGAGAGGCTTTCCAAGTGTGATTGCCTCATGAATGGCAATAGCTGTTGCCACGTTATCTACAATACATCCGGCATCGGCTGGAAGCATGGAAGAATTGATTGCACGGCCTGTTACAGCAAAAATTAAAGAACGCTCTGCACCCTGTGGATACTTTGTCTTTAAGGCAGCTACTTCAATACGGCTCTCGTTTTTACACATTTCTGTCAACTTTGCAATCGCATCTGGCTTATTGTCTTCGATTCCAATTACACCCTTTGCCTTAGGGAATAAAGAAAGCATAATATTAAGACCAGAAATAAGCTGTTCCGGAATTTCCATCATACAACGGTAATCGGCAGTGATGTATGGCTCACATTCTGCTGCGTTGATAATAATTGTATCAATCTTATCCGGCTCCTTTGGAGAAAGCTTTACATGCGTAGGAAATCCGGCACCACCGAGTCCGACAATACCTGCTTCTTTTACTGCATTGATGATTGCTTCATTTGTCTTTTCTGTTACTGGTTGGAAGGAAACAGTTTCATATTCTCCGTCATTTTCTACGATAATGGAGTTCACTTTGTTACCGGAAACTGTCATTCTTGGTTCAATCTTCTTTACCGTTCCAGAAACAGAGCTATAAATGTTGGCAGAAACAAATCCTCCAGCCTCCGCGATTTTCTGACCGACTAAAACTCTGTCACCTTTCTTTACACAGGCAACGGCAGGAGCACCAATGTGCTGACTTAAAGGGTATACCAGCTCTCCCTGTGGTAAATATTCAGTAATTGGTTTGTCCTTACTTAACTCTTTACCATCATACGGATGAAGGCCACCTTTAAATGTTAGTAGTCCCATTTTTTTACCTTCTTTCTAAAATTTTTTAAATCAAATAGTGCCTGCATATTTTTGTAAGTTCTCACATAAATTCTTACGAAAGCATTTCAATATTTGATATAAAATCATTAATAATAATATAAGAAAAAAAGGGCGAAATCAAGAATCGTCATTTTTTTAACGCTTAGCGACTTCGCCCTCTCCTCTATTTTGTACAAAAAAACTTCGCTATTATGCAATTATTTGCGATTTCTTTTGTGTAGTTTTACAATACTGTATTTGAAATAGAACAATATTGTATGCAAGATAATCTGTTATTGTTAAATAATAAATTATATCAATTGATATCATTTACTGATAATATCTATCTGATTCCCGTCCTGTGTTCCATTCTCATCAATGACTTCTACAACCACTTTATGAGGAAGACAGACAATGGTCTCTCCCTTATTACTAATCGCTGCATGATTGACACAAATCTTATCTGGACAGTCTGCTTTTGCCATACTGGCTTTTCCATCCTTTATGATAAGAATATTTTCCCAGTCATCTTCGCCGATTGTAACAGTCTGGTTTTTATCTAAAGAGTATGTTCCATATTCCTTATTATTAACACTGACTTTTACCTCTGCTCCGCTCTTTCCCTGAAGCTGCATAAAAGCAAAGGCACCAATACCAATAATCAGAAAAAACAGAATCAGCAAAATATCGTTTTTATAAGACTTCTTAGTTGAATCCAATCCATTTCTGTGCAATCTTATATCCTCCCATCGTGAGTTTATGACTCAGCTTATTGTGGGACTTAGTAAACTTTCCAAGAACAGAGCTTTTTAATGTTTTATAAGCATCTGGAGATTTCTCTTCAAGATAATGCCATAAATCATCTCGCATCGCCTCTGATTCCGATGTATTCATCTTCATAAGAAGCACAGAGGTTACCATCTGAATCGTCTCAAGATAATGAAGCATATATTCTTTAAGTTGTGGACAGGAAAGTATGCTCTCATGCTTTGCATAAAGGTCAATCATAATCTTATTCACACGAATCTGCTGGTCAATTCTTGAAATCATTACCTTTTCATTGACAGACTGGTCATCACGCCCAATAAAATACCGATAAAAATCTACGTCAAGATAATACATCTTCTTAACGTATGGCAATGGCCAGTATACAAAAATGTTATCTACATAAAATGTGTGTTTTGGTAATTCAAACTGAAAACTCCGAAGCAGCTCTGTACGGTAAATCACCGAATGCATCAAAATATTCTGGCTGGCATGGAAATGTCCAATTTCTTCCCATCCAAAGTAACGATTCTCCGGCAGAATAGAATGATACTGGATAACCTTTTTATGCTTTACTCCAACCTTCTCGTAAACATAGTTTGAAAGCAGCATGTCAAGCGGCTCTTCTTCTTTCACTGCCTCTTTTAAAAAGGCAAGTATCTTCTGGTAAGCTTCTGCGTCTACCCAGTCATCACTGTCTACTACTTTATAAAAGAATCCGGTTGCATTACGGAGTCCGGCATTCACTGCCTCTCCATGCCCACCGTTTTCCTGATGAATCGCACGAACAATACCCGGATATTTCGCCTCATATTCATCTGCGATTGCAGGAGTCTCATCTTTTGAACCATCATCAACAATCAATATCTCTACATCTTCCCCACCTAGAAGAAGACTTTCAATACAGTTTCTCATATAATCCATAGAATTGTAACTTGGAATTGCAATTGTCAGGATTTTCATGAATTACCTCCTTTGGTATCCTTTCAAGAATGCCCCGGCATTCTTGCTGTAAGATGCACGTCATGCAAAGCATGACATACTTCTTCTGCGCATCTCACAGAAAGCATTTTTCAAACACACTCTAGAAAGATTCTTAAGAGTATATTTATTTAATTATTTCTCAAATCCACGGTAGATGATATCATCTCTTCCCGGACCGTTAGAAACCATAGTAATAGGATATCCAATATGTTCTTCTACAAACTCGATATATTTACGGCAGTTCTCTGGTAAATCTTCGTACTTCTTAATTCCACGAATGTCACATTTCCATCCTGGAAGTACTTCTAACACCGGTTTTGCCTTCTCTAACTGATTTGTTACAGGGAATTCTGTTGTCACCTTCCCATCAATTTCGTAGCCTGTACATACAGGAATCTCGTCAAGATATCCAAGTACATCTACTACAGTGAAAGCAACATCTGTTGTTCCCTGAAGACGGCATCCGTATTTAGATGCAACACAGTCAAACCATCCCATTCTTCTTGGACGTCCTGTTGTTGCTCCGAATTCTCCGCCATCACCACCGCGGACACGAAGTTCCTGTGCCTCATCACCGAAGATTTCGCTTACAAATGCTCCAGCACCTACTGCACTACTATATGCCTTACATACTGTAACAACTTTCTTAATCTCATATGGAGGAATACCTGCTCCGATTGCACCATATGCTGCTAATGTAGAAGAAGATGTTACCATTGGATATATTCCGTGGTCTGGATCTTTTAATGTTCCTAACTGACCTTCTAATAAAATGTTCTTTCCTTCTTTGATTGCCTTATCTAAGTAAGCAGACACATTACATACATAAGGAGCAACCATCTCTTTGTATTCCATTAATGTGTTATACAGTTCGTCTGCATCAATTAATGGTTTGTGATAAAGATGCTCTAATAAGATGTTCTTCTGAACAATAACACGCTCAATCTTCTCTCGAAGTACTGCTTCCTCTTCAAATAATTCGTTAACCTGGAAACCAACTTTTGCATACTTGTCAGAGTAGAATGGTGCGATACCAGACTTTGTAGAACCAAAAGACTTACCTGCAAGACGTTCTTCTTCATATTCATCAAAAAGAATATGGTAAGGCATAACGATCTGTGCACGGTCAGAAATTAAAATCTGTGGTGCTGGTACTCCCTTAGAAGTTACCTCTTTTAACTCGTTAAAAAGAATAGGGATATTCAGCGCTACTCCGTTACCAATAATACTTGTTGTATGTCCATAAAAAATACCTGATGGTAATGTATGGAGTGCAAACTTTCCATAATCATTTATAATTGTATGGCCTGCATTGGCACCACCCTGAAAACGGATAATAATATCAGAATCCTGTGCGAGCATATCAGTAATCTTACCCTTACCTTCATCTCCCCAGTTTGCGCCTACGATTGCTTTTACCATGAGCTCATTCCTCCCAGCTTAAAAAACTTACTATTTTTATGGGTATGGCTTGTCCCAATACCCAAACATATTAATTATATCTTACTTTCCTTTATAAGTAAAGAATAATTACAATAACTTACTTTTCTTTGCCATTCTGACAAGCATATTTCCTTTCGGGAAGTTACGAAGTTCTGTTTCTGTAATTCCCTTTAACTTAAGTACCAGAACGAAATATACGATAACAGCAAAGCCTACAGAAATCATCAGGCAAAAGAATACAAGAATTCTTAAATGAATAAAACTTCCAAGTATCCCTGATAAAATCAGATAGATTCCCTGATAAAATACATAACAAAGAATTCCCATAATCACAGAAGAGATTAATGGAATCATAAATGTTCGTTTCATTTCCTGATGATATCCTAAATACTTGCGTACACTCAAATTGTTCAGCAGACACATAAGGAAAGCATAGAACATCGTAGCAAATACAAGTGCATATAAATTCAGGTTTGTAAAATATAACAACGGTGTAAGCAGGGCAACATGAAGGACAAGGGAAACCGCTGCGTTACGAAGTGGAATATTTACCTTTCCAATTCCCTGCAATACTCCATTACTTACGGTAGAAAGTGCATAGAATATAATACTGATACAGCCTGCACGTAAAATACTTACTGCCAGATCAATCGTTGCTCTCTGTGGGAATAACACTTCCATAATTGGATAAGCGAGTGCACCCATTCCAATAGCAGCAGGAATACTGATAACCATTGTAAAATGAATTGCCTGCTTTACATGCCCCCTGCACTTTTTATAGTCTTTCAGCTCATAACTGCCAGAGATTGCAGGAATCATTGCAGTAGACATGGAGTTTGCAAGTGCAATCGGCACATTGATGAGCACCCAGTATTTGCCAGAAAATACACCGTATAATGATGCGGCTGTTTCAGAAGCCATCTTTTTAAATCCCATAACATCCATAAATAATGTCTGGTCAACTACTGTACTGATGTTATAGACAAACGTGCTTAAGATTACCGGTGTTACCATTCCAAAAATAATTTTAAAAATATCTTTATAGGAACTGTCAATCCCCGTATCATCTTTTTGAATTTCTTTTTTAAAATATTTCTTATTGCAGGAATAGATAAATAGCATAAATAAGAGACCGGTTACAACACCTGCCCCGATACCTGCGGCACTTCCCATCGCACCAAATACCGGAATCTTATCCGCATCCCCACCCGCAAATGCATGAATAAAGAATACTGCTGCTCCAATACTGATCACTGCGTTTGCTACCTGCTCTACAATCTGTGAAAGGGACGTTGGAATCATCGTTCCGTGTGCTTGAAAATATCCACGGAATACCCCTAAAAATCCAGAGAAAAAGATAGTTGGAGCTAAAATACGAAGTACAGGAATCGCCTTAGGCTGATTCGAAGGAATCAATATGGATGCTCCAAAAAAAGTAATAAGACTGGCAATTCCGCCTATTATCAAAACATACATAAGTGCACACTTAAATACCTTATGTGCAATCTTATACTGATGCACTGCCATCTTGGCCGAAACCACCTTGGAAACTGCCATAGGAATACTGTAGGAAGATATCAGTAATATCATCGTATAAATATTCACCGCAATACTATAATATCCATTACCTTCATCACCTATAATACTCGTAACCGGACTTCGATATAACACACCGATGATTCTTGTCACGATACCTGCCACCATCAATATCGATGCCTGGGCAAGTACGTTCGTTTCTTTTGTATCTTTGCTACTCAACTGACAACCACCTTTCCAAACTTTAAGGGTATTTCTTCTCCTGCTTTTATAAATTACATAACTTAAGGGTTATCGTTGCCGATAACCCTTAGTATTATACGGATTTCTTTCTAGCATGTCAATCCGAAGTTTTATGTATATTTATACGTTAATCTCTGCTTTCATTCCAAGAATATCCTTATTCTCGTCAAGAACAGGCTGAACATACTCTGTAATGAACTCTACTGTCTGCTCTGGAGATCTTCCAACAAAGTTCTCTGGTTTCATGATTGCCTGAAGCTGTTCCATTGTCATTCCAAATGCAGAATCTGCTGCGATTCTTTCAAGAAGATCATTCTCTTTACCCTCTTCTTTTACAACACGACCTGCTGCCATAGAATGCTGACGAATTCTTTCGTGAAGTTCCTGACGGTCTCCACCGGCTTTTACTGCGTCCATCATGATATTCTCTGTTGCCATGAATGGAAGTTCTCTCATAAGATGTGCCTCAATTACTTTTGGATATACTACCAGACCATCTACGACATTCAAGTATAAATCAAGAATACCGTCAATAGCAAGGAAGCCTTCTGGTACAGAAAGACGCTTGTTTGCAGAATCATCTAATGTTCTCTCAAACCACTGTGTAGATGCCACAAATGCTGGATTCATTGCATCAGACATCACATAATCTGCTAAGGAAGCAATTCTTTCACTTCTCATAGGATTTCTCTTATAAGCCATTGCAGAGGAACCAATCTGATGTTTCTCGAATGGTTCTTCAATTTCTTTTAAATGCTGTAAAAGACGAATATCATTAGAGAATTTATGTGCGGATTGTGCAATTCCTGAAAGTACATTAAGTACACGACTGTCAATCTTACGGGAATATGTCTGTCCAGAAACCGGATAACATGCATCAAATCCCATCTTCTCTGCAATTTTTCCATCAATCTTACGAATCGTCTCATGATCTCCGTTGAATAACTCTAAGAAACTTGCCTGGGTTCCCGTTGTTCCTTTAGAGCCTAACAACTTCATTGTGCTGATAACATATTCTAAATCTTCTAAATCAAGCATAAGATCATGTAACCATAATGTAGCTCTCTTTCCAACGGTCGTTGGCTGCGCTGGCTGGAAATGTGTGAAAGCCAGTGTAGGGAGGTCTTTGTACTTCATAGCAAATGCAGAAAGCTCTGCAATAACATTAATCAGCTTGCTTCTTACTAGCTTGAGAGCCTCTGTCATAATGATAATATCTGTATTATCACCTACATAGCAGGATGTTGCTCCAAGATGAATGATTCCCTTTGCATTTGGACACTGTACACCATATGCATATACATGAGACATAACGTCATGGCGTACTTCTTTTTCTCTTGCTTTTGCCACATCAAAGTTAATATCATCGGCATGTGCCTTTAACTCCTCAATCTGCTCCTTTGTCACGCTGTCAAGACCCAACTCATATTCTGTCTCTGCTAATGCAATCCAAAGCTTTCTCCAAGTTTTAAACTTTTTATCTGGAGAAAAGATATACTGCATCTCTTTACTTGCATATCTTTCTGAAAGAGGACTCTGATATTTGTCGTACATTGTTTATACCTCCTATGGTAAACTTGTTTATTATATAAAATTCTATGTATACTATACTCACTGTTACTTTTATTAGTTATTTTATCCCTGTTCTCCACGAATATCCTGTGTTGGCGGCTCAATCGGATAATTACCGCTAAAGCATGCATCACAGTAAGGAAGACCGTTATCAAGTTCTTTTAAGCGATCCATTCTAAGATAAGCTAATGTATCTGCTTCGATACTCTCACGGATTTCATCTAATGTTTTACCATATGCAACAAGCTGATCTTCTGATGGAATATCTGTTCCAAAATAACAAGGATGTAAAAATGGAGGGGAACTGATTCTTACATGCACTTCTTTCGCCCCTGCATCCTTTAACATACGTACAATTCGACGACATGTTGTTCCTCGAACAATAGAATCGTCAATCATAACAATTCTCTTTCCTTTTACGGCATCTTTTAATACATTAAGCTTTACCTGAACACTGCTCTCACGCATGCTCTGTTTTGGCTTGATGAATGTTCTTCCTACGTAGGAGTTTTTAATGAATGCTGTTCCGTAAGGAATGCCGGATTCCATCGCATATCCCTGTGCTGCCGGATTACCGGATTCAGGAACACCAACAACCATATCAGCTTCTACTGGCGAGTCCATAGCAAGGAATTTTCCTGCTTTAATTCGACTGGCATAAACACTAACTCCGTCAATAACTGCATCTGGTCTTGCGAAATAAATGTATTCAAAGATACATCTTGCCTGTTTCGATGGATCTTTAAAACAAAGCTCCTTATTAGATACGATACCATTTGGTGTTACAGTAACAACTTCACCAGGTTCCACATCTCTTACAAACTCTGCTCCTACTGTATCTAAGGCACATGTCTCAGAAGTAAGGAAGTATGTATTATCTCTCTTTCCAATACAGAGAGGTCTAAAACCAAATGGGTCTCTTGCTCCAATCAGCTTTCTCGGACTCATTACGATAAGAGAATAGGCTCCCTTTAATTTACGCATTGCTGCAAGTACCGCTTCTTCGGCTGTTGCGGAAGAAATTCTTTCCTTGGCAACGTGGTAAGCGATTACTTCAGAATCAATTGTTGTCTGGAAAATAGCGCCTGTCTTTTCAAGTTCCTCGCGAAGTTCTAATGCATTTACCAGATTACCATTATGTGCAAGAGCCAACGTACCTTTATAGTAATTCAGTACTAAAGGCTGTGCATTTTCTCTGGTACTAGAACCTGCGGTTGAATACCGGACATGACCCACACTGATATTTCCCTTTAATTTCTCAAGGTTTTCACTGCTAAACACTTCGTTGACAAGTCCCATTCCCTTATGAACCTGAATGTTCTTCTTAGGACCATTGGTATCCGAAACTGCAATACCACAGCTTTCCTGTCCTCTGTGCTGCAGAGCAAACAACCCATAATACACCGTTGAAGCAATGTCATTTCCATCAAAATCATATGCTCCAAACACTCCGCATTCTTCGTGAATTCCAGAATCCACACACTCTTCAGAAAACTGTTCTTCCATATCAAACGCCATTTTCTTCCTCCATAATTTCATTAGTGAATATAATTTGTAACTACATTATTATTAGAAAATGTTTGAAAAATCATTTCAGCAATCTACATTTCAAACACGTTCTGGCAAAAAATACTCTTTGTATATGCAATTTTGCGAATGTTTTTTGAATAGTCACATATTTTTTACCATATTGAAACGATTGTATACTAACATAAAATTAGTGTCCATACAAGCCATTTCTCAGATTTCAGAACCATTCACAAATTTTATGTGTATTTTATATAGTATTTTTTATGAATTTTACAGATTACTTTCCTTCATTATGGCGAAATAATTTTGAATCTGTTGGAAGGATTCCTCTACGGATTTTTACGGAGAGAATTCGGCTTACAGATTCATCAATCTGACTTTCTGATATCGTGCCATCTTTTACTGCCTCTAAAATCCCCTCAAAGGCCTGCTCAAAATTATCTGGCATTAAAATCATATCATTTCCTGCCTCTACTGCCATAATTGCTGCCTGATCAGGGTCATAGAACTTTGTAATGACTTTCATATTCATTGCATCAGTGATAATAATATTATCAAACTTTAACTCTTCCCTTAAAATATCTGTTACCATAAGCTTAGTAAGAGAAGCGGGAGTCTCCTTTCCTGTTACCTGACTTACCGCAACATGGGACATCATTACCATATCTGCTCCTGCTGCGATTCCAGATTCAAATGGAAGGAATTCTACTTCACGGAGACGATCAATGGTTGCATTTAAATCCACATAACCTTTATGTGTATCCTCTCCACACTGTCCCTGTCCTGGAAAATGCTTTAGTGTTGAACTTACTCTCTGAGATTGTAACCCCTTTACTTCCTGTGACACCATTTCGGATACTGTTTTGGCATCAGAACCAAAGCTTCGGTTTCCGATTTCTGTATTTTCTGCATTCGTATTCACATCCGCTACCGGTGCAAAATCAAGGTTAAATCCAAGTTCCTTAATTTCTTTTCCGATTGTCTCTCCTACTTCATAAGCTTTTTTTCCATCTCCACTTTTACCAATCTCAGACATAGAAGGAAATTTTGTTGTATGCATCTGCTTTGAATTTGCGATTCTTGCAACAGAGCCGCCTTCTTCATCAACAGAAATAAACAATGGAACATCATTTGTCTTTTGAATATCAGTAGTCATACTTTTTACCTGTTCACGATCTTTTATGTTGTAGGAAAAAAAGATTACCCCGCCAGGCTTATACTCTTCTAATTTTTGCTGCATTTTTTCTGTCACTTCTGTTTCTGCATCAAAATCAAGAGAATCTGTACAAACAATAAACATCTGTCCGATTTTTTCTTTTAATGTCATGCTCGACAGTACATCAGAAACCATTCCTTCTAAAGTAATATCATCTAATTCGCCAGAACTTTTTGAAGTAGAGGTACTTTCTTCAGATTCTTCTTTCTTTTTATGGGAGCCACACCCTGCAAGTGTTCCCACAAGCAGAGTAAGACATAATACGAATGTAATTACTTTATATCTTTTCATTATTCCTCCTGCGGTGAAAAACGAGGGTCAAATGTTCTTTTCTTTGGCACTTTCTTTTTTGATTCATTAGCAGCTGCAACTGCCTCTTTACAAAATGTCTTCTGTGCCTCAATTGCCTCTTTTCCCCTTCTGTCTACTTTCTGGTATGTGCCATCTTCTAAAAGTCTGTGTGCTTTTAATGTGTCACTAAGCTGTACACTTAAGATATGCTTTGCCTTTTCTTTTAAATCCTCTGCCTCGATTGGGAACACGATTTCCACACGGCGATCCAGGTTTCTAGGCATCCAGTCCGCACTTCCCATATAAATTTCTTCATGCCCGTCATTATAAAAATAGAAAATTCTTGCATGCTCCAAGAAAGTACCTACAATAGAGCGCACTCGGATGTTTTCACTAACACCTGGCTTTCCCGCTACAAGGCAACAGATTCCACGAACAATCAGATCAATCTGTACTCCTGCACTGGAAGCCTCATATAAGGCAAGGATAATCTTTCTATCACAAAGAGAATTACACTTTGCGATAATTCTGGCTGGTTTACCCTCTTTTGCATTCTTTGTCTCTCTGTGAATCATCTCAAGAAAACGCTTTTTCATCCAGAGTGGTGCTACAATGAGGCGGTTCCAGATTGCCGGTTCAGAATAACCACTTAACATATTAAATACGGCAGTGGCATCTTCTCCCACAACGTCACGACAAGTAAACATACCCATATCTGTATAAAGCTTTGCAGTAGAATCATTATAGTTTCCTGTTCCAAGATGTACATATCGACGGATCCCGTCTGCTTCTTTTCGCACTACCAGTGCAATCTTACAGTGAGTTTTGAGTCCAACTAAACCATAAATAACGTGACAGCCTGCTTTTTCTAACTTTCTTGCCCAATTAATGTTATTTTCCTCATCAAATCTTGCCTTTAACTCTACTAACACAGTTACCTGCTTACCGTTTTCTGCTGCTTGTGCCAGTGCAGCGATAATCGGAGAATGTCCACTGACACGATAAAGAGTCTGCTTGATTGCAAGCACATCTTTATCCTCTGCGGCCTGCTTAATAAATGCAACAATCGGGTCAAAACTTTCATATGGATGATGTAGTAACACATCACCCCTTCGAATCTGAGTAAATATATTCTTATCTGCACGAAGCTTTTTATTTTTCTGCGGCGTATATGGTTCTTCTTTTAAATCAGAGAAACCATCAATGCCATAACATTTCATAAGGAATGTAAGATCAAGAGGCCCGTTAAAGGCATACATATCGCAGGGATGCACTTTAAATTGCTTCTTTAAATACTTCACCAGACGGCTATCCATCCGCTCTTCATACTCAAACTTAATAACTTCGCCCCACTGACGCATTTTTAAAGACTTTTCAATCTCTTTTAATAAATCTTCTGCATCATCCTCATCAATAGATAAATCGGCATTTCTCATAATACGATATGGTGCCGAACAGATAATCTCGTGATTTAAAAACAGAACATCCAGGTAATGCTCAATAACATTCTCAAGAAGAATAACACGGTATTTTCTTTTTCCTCCATCCTTCTGTGGCAACATAACCACTCTTGGAAGTACGGAAGGTACCTGTACTGTAGCAATATCGTATTCTTTCTTTTCTTTTTTATCCTTTCCCCGGCTTTTTATCAATGCAGCAATATTTAACGTCTTATTTTGAATCAGGGGAAATGGTCTTGAGGAATCAATCGCCATTGGAGTCAGTACCGGATATACATTCTTATGGAAATATTCTTCTAAAAACTCTTCTTCTTTTTCAGAAAGGCTGTCAAAAGTTACGATTTCTAATCCTGTTTCAGAAAGTTTAGGAAGAAGAGAACGATTATAGGTCGTATACTGTTTCTCGCAAAACGCATGGGTTTTCTCATTCAATGAATCAAGCTGTTCCTGCGGAGTCATTCCTGCAATATCCTTTTTCTCATATCCTGCATTGACCATGTCTTTTAACGAAGCGATACGTACCATAAAAAATTCATCTAAATTAGATGCAGTAATACTTAAAAACTTCATTCGCTCAAATAATGGATTTTTGCGATCTCTTGCTTCTCCAAGAATTCTCTGATTAAACTCCAACCAGCTTAATTCACGGTTTGTAAAATTCTCCGGTCTGTCAAATATACTTTTGTCCATCTTCTATCCTCCTTTACAGCGCTCTTTTTTGCTTTAATACTGGTGTGATTCCCGTAAACTCACTAAAGTTCTCTGCTTTTTTGGAAAAGCGGGTAATCTCTAATGTAATATCCTGATTTGTTTCAAGAGAAATAATCAGTTCTTTTCCCTTTCTTGCCATAGAACATTTTTCAAGTTTTTGTTTATGTCCTCTGTCTAACGCATTTGCAAGCCGTAGGATAGAAGATAGCTTGGCAATCCGAAGGTATTCTTCTCTCCAGAATACGGTATCTAACTCATCTGTATCAGGAAGTTCTTGTGTATTATATAATACAATATTCGCAACTTCCTCTCTCTCCCGATGCGATAAGCCCATAATCTCAGTAGACATAATTAACTGATAGCCATTTTTACCCGGATCATTCAAATTGACATACTTACCAATATCATGAAGAATCGCAGATATTTCAAGAATAAGGCGGTCTCGCTGCGTAAGTCCGTGGAACTTTTTCGTCTTATCGAAAATCTCTAATGCTAAATCTGTAATATATTGTGCGTGAACTTTGCTATAACGGTATCTTTTTCCAATATATTTTGCAGAAGCAACAATATCCTGATAAAAATCATGGCTTAGCTTTATCTTCTTTGTTTCCTGCGCATAATCTACCACGCTTCCATCACAGAGATTCGTCGCACAGATATAAATGGTATCTGCTTTAGAACGTTCTAAGAATATCTTATAAATAAGCACAGATGGAAGAACCATTCTGGCATCCTCGATAGAAAGTCCATATTTTAAGGCAATATCCTGATAGGATGCCTTTTTAATCTTTTTGTAAATGTACAAAATCTGCTCATAGCTCATCGTATCAGTAAGATGCAGTTCAGGAATCAGTCGGTTGATATTTTTAATCTCATCTCCGATAGCGATTACATTTTTAATATCTTTATCTTTCAGATAGCCATTCTTAAACATATCAAATTCATACTGAATATATTCTTCTAATACAGAAATATAATCAAGCACGTTATTCTCAACGGATTCTAAAAATTCCCGCACTTTTACTGTACCGATATCTAAATTCTGCGTCATATAAAGTGCCTGCTTGTCAAATAGGGATACCTGTACACTTCCGGAGCCAATATCTAAAATTGCTGTATTTTTTTCAATAATTTTATTGAAATCAATATCTAACACCTGGATTCCTTTATACATAAGGAAACGGAGTTCAGAATTACTGAGCATGATAACATCCATGCCTGTACGAATCTTTATCTGATTAAGAACCGATACCTGATTCTTTGCATTTCGAATCGCACTGGTTGCATAACAGCGGAATTCTGTTATCGCATATTCCTTCATACGCTGCTGAAATTCTATCAGTACATTACAGATTTCTTCAATTTGTGCAAATGTAATCTTTCTTGTAAAATATGCCTCTTTTCCAAGTTCATACTCATAACGTATCTCATCAATCGTGCGAAATCCCCTTCCACCGGAAATCTCATATACCTTCATGAGCATATTTTTTGAACCGATTACAATTGCCGCATACGGACTTACTCCCATCGCTGCCTCCTTTTTGCCTACGGAGCATATTTGAAAAATACTTTCTGCAAATTAGGACAATGCAGATCTCTTTTGATTATTCAAACACGCTTTAGCACTTCTCCTGCTTTCTTATTTCTTCTGTTTGTCAGAGAGATAAAAGAAAGAATTAACTGTATGTTTTGTATCAATAAGATTATTATATTGTAATATCTGATACTCTTTTACCATATCGCTGTAAGGTGATTCTAAAGCAGACTCATAATACTTACCTTTTTTGTCAAAGCATCCCATTGCTGTAAGTACCGGAAGCTTCTGATGAAGCTTTAATAAAAACTTCTGATATGGGCTTATCTCTAATCCTGCTTCATCCATCACGTAAGAACTTAAATAATTTGCACTCATTTTATCTATGGTTGTTTCTTTAATATCATAGTTTGCCCAGATAATAAATGGTGTTCTGTATTTGTTCATTAATTCCTCATTGGTGAGGCTTCCTGCGCTCTTTCCAAAAAGGCTATCATAGAAACTGCTCTGTACAGCTGGCTGATGGTCTCCATACATGACAATGATTGTCGGTTCTTTTACTTTTGAGAAATATTCCACAAGCTGTTTAAACGCAGTATCTGTTTTCTTTACAAGGGAAAGATACTGTTCAGCCTGCTCATTTTTATGGTTGTCTGTAATCTGTATATCATTCTCAAAATTTGAATATGTCTTATCAAATCCACCGTGGTTCTGCATTGTAACATTAAAAAGATAGAATGGTTCATCTTTGTTGGTACGATTTTCGTATAATTCCTCAATCTTCTTAAAATCAGATTCATCCGAAATATATTTTCGGTACATCTTTGGATTCTTAAAGTCTGTTTCTGAGTAAAAATGATCAAATCCCATATAATCGTATACCTGCACACGATTCCAGCCAGAAGCAAGGTAAGGATGTAAAGCCAGGTTGCTCTTATATCCCTGTTCCTTTAAAAGATAAGTCATATTAGGAAGTTTATCCTTTACTACCTGTGTATATGCAATAATACCATTTTGTAAGAAAGACATACTGTTTCCAGTTAAAAACTCAAATTCAGAATTGCAAGTTCCCGAACCAAAGATAGACATATAAAGAGAACCTTTTATTGTATTCTTCTTTAAACTATGAATAAATGGCATATAATCTTCATTCGTAGAAAATTCATTAATAACACTTAAATCAGAAAATGCCTCGTTCATAATGCCGATTACATTTGGTTTCGTACCATCTGCAGTTTTTAACCGCCCTTTTTTCTTTTTACCGGAATCTTCATTCGCAAACTTTTCTTCATATTTCTCAGCAATGTCTTTGGCCGCCTCTACCGAATAATCGGATGGTTTTTCCTGAACCAGAGAGTTCATATTAAGAACGAAGCCAAAGAACAATCCATTCTTGGCATAGCCTTTTTTCTGATCCCACACATTATTTTTAATTCCGAAATTCTTTAATGTTTTCTGCTCTACAACAAAATGTCCGAGTACTGAACCAAGCAGTCCGATAACAACAAGCATGATTACACGCTTCTTCCAACCCATTTTCTTTGGAATCGGACAACGCCATATTATCGCAAGATATAAAAGCAGGAACAGTACATTCCACACAAATATCGGCTGGATACTGTACGTATAGTTTTCTGCAACATTGGCTGCGGTTCTTGCAGACATGATATCAGAAGGAACAATCGGTGCACCCTTAAAACTTAAAACATAATAGTTTGCGATACCAATAATACACCACAATATACTTCCTATTGTGACAGATACCTTTCTTGAATTAAAGAGAAGATACAAAAATCCAAAAAACATATAATAAACTAAAATGTTCAGCCAGAATTCAGCCGGACGCATCCTGAAAATCGGATTATCCGTAAATCGCTCCACAAACCAGAACGTAAATACTGGTGCTGCAAAAAACAGAATCTGACCAAGTACCTTTTTCACCATCTCTGGTGCTGGCAGTGCAAGCCATAAAAGAAAAAGGACAAGTGCCATCATCATACAGATTCCTGCCCACTGCTGGTAAATTGTTACCGGATAATAGAGCTTAGATACTAAATATTTGCCCTGCTCTTCCTGATTGATCTTTAACTTACCACGGAAACCTGTTTCCTTTGTCGTCCACTGGAAAATAAGTGGTTCTTTTCCAGATTCCGCTCCACTTGTTGTAAGCTGAATACTATACTCTTTCTTTTTCGTAAGCTGAAGGTCCGTCTTAAATTCTGTATAATCATTATTTACAATGTCGCTGATATTTTTTGTAAGCCGCTGTACACTTTTACCGGTTTCTAAATCTATAATATTAAGAATGACCTTGCCACTTGCCTGACCAGAATAATCATTTCCAAAATAGACTTTAACTGTTTTTAAATGGGTGTGTTTTGCAACAAATTTCTGACTCACAGTGGAGCCTACCGATAACTGACAAACCTGATCGATTCGATATTTGTTTACCTGATTTGTCGCATTCTTCTGATATTCCATAAAGTGACTGCATAAATACCAGGTAAAGAAAAGAAGAACCGCTGTGATTACTGCTTTTAATAGTAAAACCGCCGGTTTTTTCTTTTTCACGTGCTTATTGTTTACTGTTTCACTCATGTACTCTACGCTCCTTTTATAGACCGTTTAATAGTTCCCTAAAATTTTAAAATCTGCCACTTCTGTACGAACACCTTGCAGGGCATTTTTTACTGCCGGATCGTGCAGATTTCCGCTAATATCAATATAGAAGCGGTATTCCCACTGCTGGTCTGGCAGAGGAACAGATTCAATGTGACTTAAGTTTAAATCATTATATAAGAAATGAGATAATATGTTATACAAAGTTCCACTCTCATGAAGCAGAGAGAAAGAAATGCTGATTTTATTCGCATTCTCTGTATATTGTCTCTTTTTAGAGAGAATTACAAAACGGGTTACATTATTTTTATCAAAGTTAATGCCAGCATCTAAGATATCTAAACCGTAAAGTTCTGCAGCTCTGCGACTTGCGATAGCTCCCTGTGTCATTACTTTTTCTCTTGCTACTCTCTCGGCAGCAATGGCTGTATTTTCTACGCTGACCTTTTTTACATCAAGATTTTCTAAATATGGGGTACACTGCATAAGCCCCTGTGGATGAGAAAGAACAACTTCAAGATTCTCAATTTTACTTCCCGGGCATCCTAACATACAATGTTCAACTTTTACAAAAACCTCCCCTACTATGCAAACATCATTTTCTAGTAAAATGTCATAAACACCGGTAACATCTCCGGCAGAAGAGTTCTCGATAGGAAGAACACCATAATCAGCGTCGCCATTATTTAAAGCCATCGCAACATCTTTAAAATTAACAACCGCATAATGATCGACATCTGCTCCAAAAAACTTTTCACATGCCATCTCTGAAAATGAACCTGGCACGCCTGGATAGACAATTCTTGTATCTGGGAACATCACAAGTTCCGGTACTTCTGTAAAATAATTCTCAATATAGCGGTCTCTCTGGTGTACCATATGATATTGGTATTTTCTGCTGATTGACATCATCTGAATGAAAACTTCTTCTAATCCCTTTACGACAAATGGATTAGAGCGGTTCTTTGTAATATCTGACAGCTTTTCATCTTCTTTATTTTTATTATAAATGGATTCTCCTGCCTGTTTCTTGGAAAGTGCCAATTCTGCAGCAAATCCCATTCTTTTTTCAAATAACTCTGCAATCTCGTAATCTATTTTTGTAATATCATCTCGTATATCATCTACTTTTCTTATCTCTTTATCCATTCCACTATTGCTTCCTTTATTTCGCTTTTTCTTTTAAATCCTCTAAAATATCTGCATATCTTCTTCTCTCTAACGGATGAATCCCTCTTGGAGCCAACTCACACAATGGTTCTAATACAAAAAGTCTCTTTGTCAGCTCTGGATGTGGAATCGTAATCTCCTCATCTTCTGTTACTAAATCATCATATAGGAGAATATCTAAATCTAATGTTCTTGGTCCCCAGTGAATCTCTCTCTTTCGCTGTGCTTCATTTTCAATGCCATGCAGCTTGTCAAGAAATTCCTCTGGCGTATCTAAGGTTTCAATCGAATATACTGTATTTAAAAACTTGCCCTGTTCTGTATAACCATATGGCTCTGTTTCAATAATTGAAGCAGATTTAAAGTTTTTTGTATTTGGTAACGTATTCACTCTCTCCTCAGCAAGTTTCATATATCCTTCTCGTTCTCCAAGATTGGAGCCAACACCAATATATACTTTGTGCCAGCCTCTCTTAATCTTGACAGAAGTATAATCCACATGCATCAAAACCGGTGCCCAAGGCTTTTTCACCTCAATCTCTACTTCTTTTATGAGCGGAAACTGTAAAAGAATACATTCGGCAAGGCGTTCAGCAACTCTTTCTAACAGCTTGTCATTTTGCTTTGTCATTTCTTTTTTGACAAGGCGACAGATGTCACCGTAGCTTACAGAAAGTTCAAGTTCGTCTGTCTTGCCTGCAGCTCTGGTGTCTACTTTTGAAACAATATCGACAATAAACTTCTGACCAAGGACATTCTCCTCTTCATATACTCCGTGATGGCAAAATACTTCCAGATTTTTTACTCTTATCTCATCCATCTTACTTTGCCTCCAGAATTGCCTCGATCATTTTTAATTCTCTATAGTTTGTCCTTACATCATGTACACGGAAAATGGATGCACCCTTCATACGACCAAGTACTGTTGTTGCCGCAGTACCTTCCTCTCGCTGATCTACAGGAAGATCTAATGCAAGACCAATGACAGATTTTCTTGATGTTCCAAGCAACACAGGAAGTCCCCATTTTGAAAAAACATCCATATGCTTCATAATCGAAAGATTTTGCTCAAATGTTTTTCCAAAGCCAACGCCTGGGTCGAGAACAATTCTCTCATCTTTGATTCCTGCTTTTTTCGCAATGGCAAGTGTCTCCTCCATATCGGCGCAAAAATCTTCGATAAAATTATGATATTCCTGATTATCTCTATTGTGCATCAAACAACAGGCAACATCCTCTTTGGCAAGTAATGGGGCAAGTCTCTCATCCCATCTTAATCCCCAGATATCATTAATCATATCTGCTCCGGCAGCAATTCCTGCCTTAGAAACTTCGTATTTATAAGTATCAAGAGATACGGCAATATCAAAGTTCTTCTTTACTGCTTCAATAACGGGAACAACTCTCTCTATTTCTTCCTGATCTGTAATCTTCTTATGACCTGGTCTTGTTGACTCTCCGCCGATATCTAATATAGCAGCACCTTCCTCAATCATTCTCTCTGCCTGTTTTAACGCCAGATCAACAGACTGATATTTTCCTCCATCAGAGAAAGAATCGGGTGTTACATTTAATATTCCCATAATATAACCTTTATGTAAAAGGTCAAACTCGTATTTTCCTATTTTCACTTTATATCCTCCATTTCTTCCATAAAAGAGAGCGAACCACAAGCCACAAGAACATCTTCTGGCTGTGCCATTTCTAGTGCCTTAGAAACTGCAGTATTTACATCCGACTCAATAATAACTGGAATCTCCGCTTTCTCTTTTATCGCATTCGCCAAAGTTTTTGCCGAAAGACCTCGTGCATTATTTGGTTTAAATACATAAACCTTCTTTGCTATCGGCATAAGATATTGGAGCATCTTTGTATATTCCTTATCTTTTAACACTCCCATTATATAAATGATTCTCTTATTTGTAAAATGTTTTTGTAAAAATGCTGCTAATTTGCGTGCTCCATCCGGATTATGTGCCCCATCTCTGTAAAATAAAGGCTCTTTTTTTAACACTTCTAGTCTGCCCGGCCAGCTTGTCCTTATAATCCCACCTTGCTGTGCCGCCTTTATATTCATAACATCCAGTTCTTTCACAGTCTTTTTTCTTGCAGCATTTTTCTCATAATCTTTCTCAAAAAGATATTCTGATGCTATAAGTGCCGTCACTGCATTGGAAACTTGATGTCCACCCGGAAGCTTCGTTTCATATCTTTGTTCTTTCCATAAAAAAATACTTCCATATGGAGTTTCTGCCAATATCTCATAATCCTGCGGCTTTACTTCAATACATGCTACCTTTTTCTCCGCTGCCTCCTGTTCTACAACTTTGCAGACTTCTTCTGGATTCTCCGATAAAACGACCGGACTGCTCTCTTTGATAATCCCCGCTTTCTGGTAAGCAATCTCTTCTAATGTATCCCCAAGAAATGCTTTATGGTCATAACTAACTGAAGAAATTACAGTAAGTTCTGGATGCTTAATCACATTCGTGGCATCAAGCCTTCCTCCCATGCCGACTTCCACCAAAGCGTAGTCGACCTTTTCCTCCTTAAAATACAAGAAAGAAAAAGCTGTTTCCACTTCAAAAAGCGTTGGTTTTAATCCCGTCTTTTCCTCTTCTCTTCGCATCGCTTCTTCTACAATACCGTAAAGTCTTTCTAACTTATCCTTTGTAATATAAACCCCATTAATTTGGAATCTTTCCTCATAACAGGAAATGGTCGGTGAAATATATCGTCCTACCTTAAAACCCGCTGCCATTAATATAGAAGAAAGATATGCAAAAACAGAACCTTTTCCATTGGTCCCGGCAATATGTACAATCTTCAAATCATCTTCTGGATGTCCTAACTCTTCTAACAAACCCTGAATCGCATCAAGTCCTGGAACACTGCCTCTCTTTTTTAACTCTTCTATTAAAGAAATGTAATTCATCTCTAACGCTCCTTCATATTATTGCGTATACAATCGAGGATAATAATAACATAAAATGGGGAAGTGTACAACTCTTTGCATAAAACAGACAGCAACTCCCTTCTTATCCCATTCGAAGTATAGAATATAGAAAATGCAGAATATAAAGCAAGAGTGCCGTTCAGAGCATAAATTTAAAAAGAGTGTTCTTATATACATCTCAGCCTTCTGTTTGAAGTAGGTAGCTGTTGCTCTATTGCAACAGTTTCCTACTCCAATCAGCAATCTAAAATGTATATAAAAACACTCTTTTTATCTTTATCTAAAACTAAAGAGACACTCCGTCTGTCTGTTTCTATCCTATACTTCGAAGATTAAATCTCCATAGCTTGGGAATGGCCATGCGGATTTTGCTACTAACATTTCAAGCTTATCTGCAGGTGCTCTTAATGCATCCATTGCTGCAAATACAACATCATGGTAGTAATGACCCTGTTCTGCACCTTCTTCCATAGTTTCTGCCTTACCTGCTACATCTTCAAGATGTGCAAGTGCTGCATACATATCCTTTAAGTTTGTAGAAATGTCTGCCATTAATGCTTCCTGTACAGAAGTATCTACTGCACTGCTTGCTGCCTTAATTGCATTTACAGATTCTGCAAGACTTGTCTGGTATTTGATTGTTGCTGGAACAATCTGTTTCTTAGCCATATCAATCATAGTAAGTGCTTCAATATTGATTGTCTTAGAATATGTCTCATACATAACTTCTGCACGAGATTCCATCTCAGCTTTTGTATATACGCCGTGTTTTTCAAAGATTTCAACTGCTTCTGGTTTTACTAATGCAGGAACAGCATCTACCATACATTTGATGTTTGGAAGACCTCTTCTCTCTGCTTCAGCAACCCATTCATCAGAATATCCGTTACCGTTGAAAATAATTCTCTTATGTGCTGCAATAGTATCTTTAATCATGTCATGAAGAGCCATTGGGAAGTCCTCTGCTGCCTCTAACTTATCTGCCATGTCTGATAATACTTCTGCAACGATTGTGTTAAGTACTGTGTTAGGATCTGCAATAGACTGTGTAGAACCAACCATACGGAATTCAAACTTGTTACCTGTGAATGCAAATGGTGATGTTCTATTACGGTCTGTAGCATCTTTCTGGAAATGTGGAAGAGAATGTACACCAGAGATGTATTCTTCTCCCTCTAAAGAGCTGGTTGCTTCTCCATTATCTACGAACTGCTCTACTACGTCCTCTAACTGTTCTCCTAAGAATACAGAGATGATTGCTGGAGGTGCTTCGTTTGCTCCTAAACGATGGTCATTACCTGGTGTAGAAGCAGAAAGGCGAAGTAAATCTGCATGTTCATCTACCGCACGAAGAGTTGCAGCGAGGAATAATAAGAACTGCATATTTTCATGTGGTGTTTCACCTGGGTCTAAAAGATTTTCGCCCTCATCCGTACACATAGACCAGTTGTTATGTTTACCAGAACCGTTGATTCCTGCAAATGGTTTCTCATGTAAGAGGCATTTAAGACCTAATTCATCAGCAACTCTCTGAGCTGTTTCCATTACTAACTGGTTGTGGTCTGTAGCGATATTATTCTGGTCATAAATAGGAGCAATTTCATGCTGTGCTGGAGCAACTTCGTTATGCTGTGTTTTAGCAGAAATACCAAGTTTCCATAATTCTTCATTAAACTTCTCCATGAATCCAAGAACTCTTTCTGGAATAACACCAAAGTAATGGTCATCCATCTCCTGTCCTTTAGGAGGCATTGCACCAAATAAGGTTCTTCCTGTAAAAATTAAATCCTTTCTCTTTAAGAACTTTTCTTTATCAACAAGGAAATATTCCTGTTCTGGTCCAACAGATGTTGTAACATGTTTTACTGTTTTATTTCCAAATAATCTTAAAATACGAAGTGCCTGTACCTCTAATGCCTGCATAGAACGAAGAAGTGGTGTCTTCTTATCAAGCGCTTCCCCTTTGTAAGAGCAGAATGCTGTCGGAATGCAAAGAATAGTAGAATGTGGTGTTTCTTTGATAAATGCTGGTGATGTACAATCCCATGCTGTATATCCTCTTGCCTCAAATGTTGCTCTTAATCCACCAGATGGGAATGAAGAAGCATCTGGCTCACCTTTAATTAATTCTTTTCCTGAGAAACGAAGTAAAGTTGTTCCATCACTCTGAGGATCAATAAATGCATCATGTTTCTCTGCAGTGATACCAGTTAATGGCTGGAACCAGTGAGTAAAGTGTGTTGCTCCCTTTTCAAGAGCCCATTCTTTCATCTCATGAGCAACGATGTCTGCTACTTCAGGGTCAAGTTCTGCACCTGCATCGATTGTAGCTTTCATCTTCTTATATGCAGCTTTTGGAAGTCTTTCCTTCATTACTGCGTCATTAAAAACATTGGAACCAAAAATTTTCTTCACATCTGTTTTCATAATTATTACATCCTTTCATGTTTATCCTTTTCATCGACAATTGCCATTCCTGCCCGAAGGTCAAAAAATGTAAAAAGCGCCCGAGAATCCTTATGATTCGCGAACGCCATTGTTCTCATCGAGATTGAATTATTTACTTTTCGCAATTGCTAAATATAAAATACCCCGATTTGTTTAAAAATGCAAGTGATTTTTGTATTTTTTCTTACTTTCATGAAATTAGACAAAAATAACTTGAGTTTATAAAGCAAATTCCTATATTTTCAACAATTAGCTTCTTTTGTGCTTAATTTTATTAATCCAATCAAAAAAATCTAATAAAAAAGCCCCCGCAAAAACCGTTGACAATATGTTATTCGGGTTTTGTGGGGACTGGCGTTCGGTTATCCCGCTGAGTATTTTGTAAAATTTTTACTAATAATTGAATTTCTCAGCAAAGTAATCCTTCAAATCTTCAATTTTAATTCTTTCCTGTTCCATAGTATCACGATCACGTACAGTAACAGCACCGTCTTCTACAGAATCAAAGTCATAAGTAACACAGTAAGGAGTACCAATCTCATCCTGGCGACGGTATCTCTTACCGATATTTCCTCTGTCATCAAATTCGCAATTATAAATTTTGCTTAATTCATGATAAATCTTCTCAGCACCCTCGTTGAGCTTTTTAGAAAGTGGTAAAATACCAACTTTAACTGGAGCAATTGCAGGGTGGAAATGCATAACATTTCTAGTCTCACCGTCTTTGATCTCTTCTTCATCATATGCAGCACATAAGAATGCTAAAGTCACACGATCTGCACCTAAAGATGGCTCGATAACGTAAGGAATATACTTTCTCTTCTCTGCATCATCAAAGTAAGTAAGATCCTGTCCTGATACTTCCTGATGACAGTTAAGATCATAATCTGTACGGTCAGCAATCCCCCATAATTCTCCCCATCCAAATGGGAATAAGAACTCGATATCACTTGTTGCTTTGGAATAGAAAGATAACTCTTCTTTATCATGATCACGAATTCTTAATTCTTCGTCTTTTAATCCTAAATCTTTTAACCAGTTTACACAGAAATCTTTCCAGTATGCAAACCACTCTAAGTCTGTATCTGGCTTACAGAAGAATTCAAGCTCCATCTGCTCAAACTCTCTTGTACGGAAAGTAAAGTTACCTGGTGTAATTTCGTTACGGAAAGACTTACCAATCTGTCCGATACCAAATGGAATCTTTTTACGAGAAGTACGAGCAACATTCTTGAAGTTAACAAAGATACCCTGTGCTGTCTCAGGTCTTAAATAAACAGTATTCTTTGCATCTTCTG
>NZ_CAKRCF010000028.1 GCF_934307085.1 uncultured Anaerobutyricum sp. | reverse complement strand
GATTATAATAGTGGGAAAATTACTCTTTTCAAATATTATCCAGATCAAATCCCAGAGATGATTACACAACTTAATATAGAAGATGTAGATCTTTATAATTTACGTATTATTGGAGAGGATGTTTACATTGTAAGTGAGGATGACGAATTTGTCAGCTATTATCCGGAAAGTTTTAGATTTTTCAAGGGTGTTAATGAAAGTGTAAGTATGATAGCAGACCAAAAAGTATATCTCTCTGCCTGGGTAGAAGAAGGCGGGGACGATGAAAATGATTGTGAAACTGAAGAATATAACTATTATGAAAAAGTAGTGGAGAGAGACTTTAAGGGGAATTTGTTATCAGAGACGCTTGGTTCTTTACAGCAACACTCAGATGGAACATGGTGGATAGCATAAGAATTGGCGCACAGAAATATCCCTAATAAAAATTAAAATTAGCGACAATAATAAAAGTTAAAAGGTTAGAAAAGAAATAATTAAACAAGATAATTTTATCAATTTTATAAATAATATCTTTAACAAGCCAAGTACAGAAATTCACTACTTTTAGGTGGAGGGGAGTTGGCAGCAGTAGAAGGAGGAGCAAAATTTATGTGTACAGCAGCGACATACAAAACGCAGGATTTTTATTTTGGCAGAACATTAGATTATGAATTCTCATATGGAGATGAGATAACCGTAACACCGCGAAACTATCCATTTCATTTCAGACATATGGGCGAAGTAGTATCTCATTATGCAATGATCGGTATGGCACATGTAGCCGGAGATTATCCATTATATTATGACGCAGTTAATGAGAAAGGACTTGCAATGGCAGGTCTTAATTTTGTAGGAAATGCAGTCTATCAGGAAGTAGAAGAAGGCAGAGAAAATGTTGCACAGTTTGAATTCATTCCATGGATTTTAAGCAAGTGTGCCACTGTAAAAGAAGCCAGAGAATCTTTAAACAAAATGAACCTTGTAGGAACACCGTTTAGTGAACAGCTTCCAACAGCACAGCTTCACTGGATAATCGCCGATGAAAATGAGACAATCACTGTAGAATGCATGAAAGACGGAATGTGTATTTATGACAATCCAGTAGGCGTCCTTACCAATAACCCTCCATTTGAACAGCAAATGTTTCAGTTAAATAATTATGTAGGGCTTTCCACAAAACAGCCAGAGAATCGCTTCTCTGATAAACTAAACTTCAATGCATACAGCAGAGGAATGGGTGCATTAGGACTTCCAGGGGATTTATCATCTACATCCCGATTTGTAAGAGTCGCATTCACAAAAATGAATTCTTTTTCCAGTGTATCCGAAAAGGCAAGCATCAGTCAGTTTTTCCATATCCTTGGTTCCGTAGACCAGCAAAGAGGCTGCTGTGAAGTTGCAGATGGAAAGTTCGAAATTACACTCTACACATCATGCTGTAATACTAACAAGGGAATATACTACTACACAACCTACGAAAATCATCAGATATCTGCGGTAGATATGTTTGGGGAGAACCTCAATGAAAGGGAACTCATCAAATATCCACTGATAAAGGGAGAGCAGATTTACTGGCAGAATTAAATTTTTATTACTTCTAGAATTTAATTCTATGGAAAGGTATAACATTCTGGAGAATTCCCATTCTTACCAGCTATGGATTTAGATTAGACAGAAAAAAGAAAAAATACCCTATCCCAGATGCGGCTTCGGAACGTGTTTAAAATGCGAATGAGCATTTTAAACGCAGTGACTACAGAGCAGATGGGATAGGGTATTTTTCCTTTTTTCGTCTACATCAAATCTACAAATAAAGATTATTCTGGGACGAATTCAGCAATCTGATCAAGCATATTTATTTTTATTTTTCCTTTTTTTCCATCTACTTTTGCGAATGGAATTACTTCGTATTTTGCCTTTTCCATACATTTACCAGGGTCATCTGCCGGTTCTTCGTTAAGAAAGATTTTTTCAGCTCCGCCACTTAACTGGCGTTTGATATTTTTAACCATGAGACGGTCATAACGCTCACAGGCTTTTTCTGCTTTTTTCTGATTTTCAGGATCTGAGAAATATTCTTTTGTCCATTGTTCTAAGTTTGCAATTTCAATCATCTTGTACACTTCTCCTTTGATTTTTATGTCTGATTATCTTTTATTATAAGATAAATTTTACAGACAATATAGGAATAATACCATTTATTTATAGAAATATTACAGATTCTATTGTGAATGATGGAAAGACAAAAAATCAGTGTTATATTTCCCTATTTTATGAAAGGATTATCCAAGAGTGAATAGAGTTGGTTTGCTATAATGAGAATAATTATTGATATTGTAGAAAACTGTGCTGGAATGTTTTTTTAAACATACTCTGGAGCGGAGCAGGAGTACTGCGAATTGGGATAATTGCGATGAATAGGAAAACTTATTAGGAAAATTTCATTAAGAAAACTCATTGTAGATGGCAGTATTTGCAGGAATGTTTTTTCAAACACGCTCTAGCGTGAAGTAGCTGTGGTGAGTTGTGATGAAAGAATGAAAGGAAAATCAGGAGGAGGTTATGTAATGGCAGACAAAATTTGCAGTAGTGCGGACAAGGTGCTGGAGGTATTTCTTGAGAATGCACCGATGGATACTTCCCATCATCGGATGGTGAAACAGCAGAACAAATGTGGTTATGGATTACAGGGAGTATGTTGTAGATTATGCTCTAATGGTCCATGCCGACTGTCTCCGTCAAAACCAAAAGGAGTGTGTGGAGCAGATGCGGATACGATTGCGTGCAGAAATTTCTTAAGACAGGTGGCTGCTGGCTCAGGATGTTACACGCATGTTGTTGAAAATACCGCAAGAAGATTAAAAGAGCTGGCGCAGGAATTACAGGCAGAAGGCAAGAAACCAAAGTATAAGGATTCCGTTGCGAAACTTGCAAAGATTTTACAGATTAACTGTTGTGGTAATTGCGGACCGGACTGCCATAACAGTTGTGCGAAAACAGCAGAGATGATTGCAGATGCAGTTCTTGCAGACATCAGAAAGCCATATGATGAGAAGATGACACTCATGAAAAATATTGCTCTTCCAAAGCGTTATGAACTGTGGGAAAAGCTTGGAATTTTACCAGGCGGAGCAAAAGACGAGATTTTTAATGCGGTTGTAAAGACATCGACAAACTTGAATTCGGATCCGATGGATATGCTGTTACAGTGCTTACGTTTAGGTATTTCCACAGGTAATTACGGACTGATTCTTACCAATCTCATGAACGATATTATTATGGGAGCGCCACAGATTAGTATGGACCCAGTCGGTTTCCGTATCATTGATCCAGAGTATATTAATATTATGATTACAGGACATCAGCAGTCAATGTTTGCAGATTTAGAAGAAAAATTAGAATCAGAAATTGTACAAAAGTCTGCCGAGCTTGTTGGTGCAAAGGGAATCCGTATTGTAGGCTGTACTTGTGTGGGTCAGGATTATCAGGCACGTTCCGGCTGCTATAAAGATGTATACTGCGGACATGCAGGTAATAACTATACGAGTGAAGCGGTATTAATGACAGGCTGTGTGGATTTGGTTGTTTCCGAATTTAACTGTACGATTCCGGGAATCGAGCCAATCTGTGAACAGTTAGATATTAAGATGCTTTGTCTTGATGATGTGGCAAAAAAGGCAAATGCAGAATTATTACCATACACAGCAGAAGAAAAAGAAAAGATTACAAGTCAGATTATTGCAGATGCTCTATGTGGATTTAAGAACAGAAAAGAAAAATTATATGGAGCAGCTCCGGCAGAAGGAGAAAAGCGTGTCAATGTCATGGCACAGCATGGTTTTGACAAATCCATTACCGGTTTATCAGAAGATACTTTAGTAACTGCTTTAGGTGGGACTTTACAGCCGCTTATTGATGCGATTGTTGCAGGAAAGATTAAAGGAATCGCAGCAATTGTTGGATGTTCGAACTTAAGAGCAAAAGGGCATGATGTATTTACCGTAGAGCTTGCAAAAGAGTTAATCAAGAAAGATATTCTTGTATTATCTGCTGGCTGTACCTGTGGTGGATTAGAAAACTGCGGACTTATGACAATGGAAGCCGTAGAGCTTTGTGGAGAGGGATTGAAGGAAATCTGTACAGCTCTTGGAGTTCCTCCAGTACTTAACTTTGGTCCATGTCTTGCGATTGGACGAATTGAGATGGCTGCCTGTGCATTAGCAAAAGAACTGAATGTGGATCTGCCACAGCTTCCGGTTGTGATCAGTGCCCCGCAGTGGCTTGAAGAACAGGCTTTGGCAGATGGAGCATATGCACTTGCACTTGGCTTCCCTCTGCATCTGGCATTATCACCATTTGTAACAGGAAGTCAGGTAGCAGTGAATGTCCTCACAGAAGGGTTAAAAGATTTAACCGGAGGCCAGCTTATCATTGAGACGGAAGTTGAAGACGCGGCACAGAAATTTGAGGAAATTATCAAAGAAAAAAGAATCGGTCTTGGAATTGATAAAGGGGGAGATACCGTATGTTAATGAATCGAACAACTCCTTTTATGGTTCCGGTAGATGAGGGAAATCCTGCGATTATTAAGGATGAAGCGTTGTGCAGCCAGTGCGGACATTGCTTTGCTATTTGCGAAGAAGAAATCGGTGTGGCAGCAAAGTATCTTTTGAATCCTCGCGAAACCTATCAATGTATCGGCTGTGGACAGTGCAGCGCAAACTGTCCGGAAAAAGCGATTATTGGCAAACCACATTATAAGATTGTAAAAGAACTTATCAAAGATCCGGATAAAATCGTTGTTTTTTCTACATCCCCATCCGTAAGAGTTGGATTTGCAGACGGATTTGGAAAAGAACCGGGAACCTTTGCACAGGATGAAATGGTTGGTGCATTGAGAGCATTAGGTGCGGATTATGTATTTGATGTTACTTTTTCTGCTGACCTTACGATTATGGAAGAAGGCTCAGAATTACTGTCCCGTATTTTAAAAGGAACAGGACCACTTCCACAGTTTACAAGCTGCTGCCCAGCATGGGTAAAATATATGGAGAACTTCCATCCAGATAAAACGGCACATCTTTCTTCTGCAAAAAGTCCGATTGGAATGCAGGGGGCAGTGATTAAGACTTATTTTGCACATAAAAAACACATTGACCCGGAAAAGATTATTTCTGTGGCAGTCACCCCTTGTACTGCCAAAAAGGCAGAAATCGCAAGAGAGGAATTATGTGATGCAGGAAAGCTTCTTAATATAGAAGAAATGCGTGACAATGATTATGTGATTACGACAAAAGAACTGGTACAGTGGTGCCAGGAGGAAGGACTTGATTTAGATAAGATTACTCCTTCTAGGTTTGACAGTGTCTTAGGAGAAGGAACCGGGGCCGGAATGATTTTCGGAAATACCGGCGGTGTTATGGAAGCGGCACTTCGGACCGTTTACAGAGTATTAGAAGGAAAAGAAGCTCCGGCAGATTTTTATCAGCTTCGTCCGGTAAGAGGATTAAACAATCGAAAAGAAGCAGAAGTAACAATCGCTGGAAAGAGGCTTCGGGTTTGTATTTTATATGGAACGGCAGCGGCAGAGGAGTTTCTGGCAGGAGATATGAGTGGATATCACTTTGTGGAAGTTATGACTTGTCCTGGAGGCTGTATCAGTGGAGCGGGACAGCCGGATTGCGGAAGTGTTCCAGTATCCGATGTCGTAAGAAAGAAGAGAATACAGTCACTTTATCAGGCAGATGAGCAGGCAGAACGCAGAAACTCCATGGATAATCCGGAAATTGGAACAATATATCACGAATTTTTCAAAGAGCCATTAAGCATGCTTTCAGAAAAACTTTTACATACTACTTATAAAGGAAAATAAGACAAAGAATGTGTAGAATAGTTCAAAAATGAGAACTAGATATTACAACTAAAAAATCAATGCAAATTGAGAATTTTTTGCCTATATTTTCTTGGCAATGATACCAATTTGTTTCATATCGAAGGATGTAATTCGTTGTTGTTGCAATAAAATGCAGCAACAACGTTTCTTTTTGTTGTGCAAACTGTATAAATGTAAAAAATATCCGACTGATAATTGCCACATAGTGACACGGATATTCCTAATCTCTGTGTAAATTTTCCTGTATAATGCAAGGCAGATGAAAGCTCAGTAGTGGTTGATTTACAGGATTTATAGGATAATTTTTTTTGAGTTATCATCTCTCAAACATTTTCATTGCACATTTTTATGTGTCAGTAAGAAGGAGGAAAATTGTAATGATTGCAAAAGGATTTACAGAACCAACCGCACGTATCAAAGCCTTAAAAGCAGAAGTTGTTAACGCAGTACCAGAAGTAGAGCCATATAGAGCCGTACTTATTACAGAGTCTTACAAAGAGACAGAGGGTATGCCAGCAGTTATGAGAAGAGCAAAAGCTAACGAGAAGATTTTTAACAATCTTCCAGTTGTAATTCGTGACAACGAATTAATCGTAGGTGCTCTTTCCGTAAAACCTCGTTCTACAAACCTTTGTCCAGAGTTCTCATTTGACTGGGTAGAAAAAGAGTTCAAGACAATGGCAACTCGTATGTGTGACCCATTCGTAATTACTGAAGAAACAGCAGATATCCTTCACGAAGTATTCAAATACTGGAAAGGTAAAACTACCAGCGAATTAGCTACTTCCTACATGAGCCAGGATTGTCTTGACTGCCAGGCTGGCGGAGTATTTACAGTTGGTAACTACTACTTCGGTGGTATCGGACACGTGTGTGTTGATTACGGTAAAGTATTAAAAATCGGTTTCAAGGGTGTTATTGCAGAAGTAGTTGAAGCAATGAACAAACTTGATGCAAATGATCCGGAATATCTGCAGAAGAGAGCATTCTATGAAGCAGTTATTATTTCTTACAATGCAGCTATTAACTTTGCTAAGAGATACAGCAAAAAAGCAGCTGAGATGGCAGCTACATGTACAGATCCAGTAAGAAAAGCTGAATTACTTCAGATTTCCAAGAACTGTGACCGTGTTCCAGAAAACGGAGCTACAAACTTCTATGAAGCTTGTCAGTCTTTCTGGTTTGTACAGGCATTAGTACAGATTGAAGCTAACGGACATTCCATTTCTCCAGGACGTTTTGACCAGTATATGTGGCCATACTTAGAAGCAGACAAGAGCATTTCTAAAGAATTCGCTCAGGAATTAATCGACTGCCTCTTCGTATTATTAAACCATGTAAACAAAACTCGTGATGATGTATCTGATCAGGCATTTGCAGGATACGCAGTATTCCAGAACTTTGGTGTTGGTGGACAGACAGAAGATGGCCTTGATGCTACAAACCCAGTTTCTTATATGTGTATGGATGCAGCAGCTCACGTTAAATTACCTGCACCATCATTCTCCGTTCGTATTCATAACCAGACACCGGATGAATTCTTATTAAGAGCTTGTGAACTTGCAAGACTTGGTACTGGTGTTCCAGCTATGTACAATGATGAAGCTATCATTCCTGCATTATGTAACAGAGGATTAACTCTTGCAGATGCTCGTAATTACTGTATCATCGGTTGTGTAGAACCTCAGTGTCCACACAAGACAGACGGATGGCATGACGCAGCATTCTTTAACGTTGCTAAGGTATTTGATATCGCTATTCATGGTGGTAAGAACCGTGATGGCAAACAGTTAGGACCTGTTACAAAACCTATGCCAGAATGGAAATCCATGGATGATTTATATGAAGCATACGAAACTCAGATTGAGTACTTCGTATCTAAATTAGTTGAGGCAGATAACGCTGTTGATATCGCTCATAAAGAAAGAGCACCATTACCATTCATGTCCGCATTAGTTGATGACTGTATCGGAAGAGGTAAAACAGTTATGGAAGGTGGAGCTATCTACAACTTCACAGGACCTCAGGCATTTGGTAACGTAGATACAGGTGATGCTATCTACTGTATCAAGAAACATGTATTTGAAGATAAAGACTTAACAATGCAGCAGATTTACGATGCTATGGAACATAACTTCGGTGCTGAACTTGGTGCTGGATGTTACGATGGACCATTCGTAAGATTAAGTACAGATTCTGCAGAACCTGCAGCAGCAGCTATGGAAAGTGTTTCCGTATCTTCTGAAGATAGCATGGAATCTATCATCAACGCAGTTGTTCAGAAGATTCTTGCAGAAAAAGGATCTAACTTAAGCATGAGCGTTGATACAAAATCTGAAGCTTGTGGAAGCTGCTGTAGTGATTCTCAGAGAGCTGAATACGACAGAATCAGACATATCCTCGATGCAACACCTTGCTTCGGTAACGATATTGATGAAGTTGATATGTGCGCTCGTAAAGCTACACAGGTTTACTCTCACGAAGTTGAGAAGTATAAAAACCCACGTGGAGGCCAGTATCAGGCAGGATGTTACCCAGTATCCGCTAACGTATTATTTGGTAAAGATGTACAGGCTCTTCCAGATGGACGTTACAGCAACGCACCTCTTGCAGATGGTGTTTCCCCTCGTCAGGGTCATGATGTTAAGGGACCTACAGCTGCAGGTAACTCCGTAGCTAAACTTGACCAGTTAAATATCTCTAATGGTACATTATACAACCAGAAATTCTTACCTTCTGCAGTAGCAGGTGATCAGGGACTTCTGAACTTCGCAGCAGTTGTTCGTAACTACTTCGATAAGAAGGGTATGCATGTACAGTTCAACGTAATTGATAAAGAGACATTACTTGATGCTCAGGCACATCCAGAAAACTACAAAGACTTAGTAGTACGTGTAGCTGGTTACTCCGCTCACTGGACAGTACTTGCTAAGGAAGTTCAGGACGATATCATTGCTCGTACAGAACAGAGTTTCTAAAATAATAAATTTTTGAAATAATCTGGAGGAAGTACCTATGAGTAATATGGAACCAAGCTGCGATACAAGTAAAAAAGGACTTGTCTTTAATATACAGAGATTCTCTGTAAATGACGGTCCTGGTGTAAGAACGATCGCCTTTTTAAATGGCTGTCCTCTTCGCTGCAAATGGTGCTGTAACCCTGAATCGCAGGAATTAAAACCAGTCGTCATGTTCAAAGCACAGAACTGTGTCGGCTGTGGAAATTGTGAGGTTGTGTGTCCAACTGGTGCTTCTAATTTAAACATTCCAGGAAAGATTGATCATACAAAATGTATTGCATGTGGTAAATGTATTGATGTCTGCTATCACAGAGCACTCGAAATGTCCGGTAAATGGATGACAGTAGAGGAACTGATGGGAGAACTTTACAAAGACCGTGTTATTTACAGAAAGTCCGGAGGCGGCATCACCGTCTCCGGAGGTGAAGCAATGGTACAGCATGAATTCCTTTTAGAGCTGTTAAAAGCTTGTAAGGCATTCGGCTGGACTACTGCCATCGAAACTACCGGTATGGCTTCTGAAGAAGTAATCAAAAAGATTATTCCATGGCTTGATGTGGTCATGATGGATATTAAACATATTGACCCGGAAGTACACAAAGAGTATACTGGAGTAAATAATGAGGCGATACTGAAAAATGCATTACTGATTTCCAGTCTTGCAAAGAAGATGATTATCCGTGTTCCGGTTATTCCAGGATTTAACGCAAGCCCGAATGTTATTGCGGCAATCGCAAAGTTTACAACCTATCTGCATAACGTAAATGAGATTCATCTTTTACCTTATCATGATTTAGGAAGTAACAAATACGGAATGCTCGGCAAGGAATATGAACTTGCCGGTGTAAAGAAACCGGAAAACGAATTCATGGAAGAATTAAAAGCAATAGTAGAAAAAGAAGGATTAACCTGTAAAATCGGAGGATAAATCGATGCAGGCAGTCCGAGGTATCCCTTATATATCAGGAGGTTCACGATGAACAAAGACATAACATTATTAACTTCTGAATCTGTTACAGAGGGACATCCGGATAAAGTATGCGATATGATTTCCGACGCTTTGCTGGATGCCTATTTAGAAGAAGACCCATCTGCCCATGTAGCATTGGAGACAATGGCTTCAGAAGACACTGTTTTCATTGCCGGTGAAGTTGCTTCTTTCGCAAAGGTTGATGTTAAAAATAAGGCAAGAGAAGTCATCTGTGAAATAGGATATGACAGTAAGGAAAAAGGAATAGACGGGAAAGAATGTCTGATTATTACCAATATCGGTGTACAGTCACCTGACATCGCGCAGGGAGTTACCCAGTGTAATGGAACAATCGGAGCAGGCGACCAGGGAATGATGTATGGATATGCCTGTGATGATACAGAGGAACTTATGCCACTGTCTATTTCACTGGCACATAAGCTCAGTAAACGACTTACACAGGTAAGAAAAGAAGGAATTCTTCCATACCTCTATCCAGATGGAAAGTCACAGGTTACAGTAGCATATAATAGCCAGGGAGAAGTCCTTGGTGTTACAGATGTTGTAATTTCTGCACAGCATAATGCAGAAGTTTCTGTACAAAAGCTTCGAATGGATATTGAGGAGCATGTTATAAGAGAGGTAATTCCTAAAGAATTACTTTTACCGGATGTAAAGATACATATTAATCCTACAGGACGTTTCGTAGTCGGAGGTCCTGCCGGAGATGTAGGTCTTACCGGAAGAAAGATTATTGTAGATACTTATGGCGGAATTGCCAGACACGGAGGCGGAGCATTCTCAGGTAAAGACCCGACAAAGGTTGACCGTTCCGCAGCCTACATGGCAAGATATGCTGCAAAGAATGTGGTTGCTGCCGGATTTTGCAAAAAGTGTGAGATTAATCTTGCCTATGCAATCGGTATCCCACAGCCGGTATCTATAAAGATAGATACCTTTGGTACAGAAGAAATACCAAAGGAAATTATTGAAGACACTGTAAATGAAGTATTTGATTTCAGTGTGGCAGGTATTATAAACAGCCTATCTCTCACTAAGGTGAAATATAAACCAGTCGCAGCCTACGGACACTTTGGAAGAACAGATCTTGATCTTCCGTGGGAACGGTTAGATAAAGTTAAAGTCCTTCAGGAAAAAGCAGTTGCCCGTGTGGCAGAAGAAATCTACAAAAACCGTTAACAAATATTAAATACAACAATCATTACACTTTTTAATAATTATAGAAACTATTCAAAGTCAGATGGTTTCAGCGACTGAGACTTTAGAATAGTGAAATAGCTAAGGGGTCATTCAAGCGCATAATTGTTCTGAAATAATCGGTCTCAACACTCTCACAAATAGATTATAAAAAACAATAAGCTTGATCCACATAAAGGGGGCTGTCGCAAGGTGACAGCCCCCTGATTTAATTTTTGGAACAACAGACGGTAGTAATAACATAGATATATAGCATCTGTTCCGTATCACTGCATTCTTAATGCTCAGACCGCATTAAGAGCTTGTTCCAAAGTCACAGATGCTATATATCTATGTTATTACTACCTGTGTAGTGGCTCCGGGAGTGAATTAAATCAGGGGACTTCTATGCGAGCCGCTTTGAAGAAGAAATATTCATCTTGCATAAATGGTAATTAATAGTTAAAATATAATTATATGATAGAAGTAAGTAACCATGCAGGTAAAAGCATTATGATGTGGATGCAGGCTTGCGAAGTGCTTGTGAATATTACTATTATAATTTTAGAAGGAGGATTTTTAAAATGGTAAGAAAAGCAAATATCGTTCAGAAACAGGAACTTGGCGGTGGAAAAGGTTGTGCTGAGGTGCATGAGATTGTTCCAGAGAAAGATTTATATGGACATGGAAAGTTATATGCAAAGGTTGTTTTAAAACCGAATTCCAGTGTTGGCTGGCATCGTCATGTTGGTGAGACAGAACCATATTATATCTTAGAGGGTGAGGGAATCTTCGTAGATGATGATGGAAGCCGTACAAAGGTAGGCCCTGGAGATGTATGTACAATCCTTCCAGGACAGTGTCATGCGATTGAGAATGCATCATCATGTAAGGATCTTGCATTTATGGCTTTGATTCATAAAGACTGATTCGTTTGATTTTTTATTAAGGGAGAAGAACCCCCGAAGAGAACCTCGCTTCTCTTCGGGGGTTCTGTTTTTTGATAAAACAAATAAGTAAGAGGGGTCTTTGGTGATAGTAGATATAAATGCATGATGTTGGGGTGGGAAGGGTATCTGTAGGTTTAGTTTATTAAAACAGAAATGAAGGAAATATCATCTGGGGAAACTCAAATCTTTCCTAAGTAGAATCTACAACCCAAATTATTCCAATAGCCTAGCTATGGAGGATGAATAAATAGAAAAACGAGAAGCCCTTATCTCTCAGATGCGGCTTGTGAGCATTTTGGACGCAGTGAGGTAGAGCAGATGAGAGATAAGGACTTCTCATTTTTCGTCTGTCTCATATTACAAGAGGGGTAATTACTTGTTAGATTTTGCTCTCTTTATCACAAATAAATAATCAAGAAAATTACATGTAAATGCAATATATTTTCCTATGATTGAGAAATAGCACAAAAAAACCAATTTATTTTTTGTGTAAAAATGATAAAATATATACTAAGTAGGGTGTGATGTAAAAAAAGTAAAATTTTTTGTCTTTATTTTTACAAGAAAATATCCCTTTGGAGGTGAATATGGAAACAGTAAGAAAGAGCGGAAGAGGAAAGAAGGAAGTTAGTCTGTTAGGCTTATTTGGCAAAAAGCTTTTGGAAGAGACACAGAATAAGTTGGCAGAGGCGACAGGTATTTCTTTTTTTATTATTGATTATAAGGGAGAACCGGTTACAAAGGGAGAAAAAGAAGAAACGTTTTGTGAAAAAAGAAAGGAAAATGATGTACGTTGTAGTGAGTGTCAGATTACAAGAGCATTTGCGGCGGCAAAAAGTGCGATTAAAAACTGCACATATATCTTTAACTGTCCGAATGGACTTATTCATATGGCAATTCCTGTAATAGTGAATAATCAATATATTGGAGCGATTATCGGGGGACCGATTCGCTGTGAGGAGAAGGCATTAAAGGATAGTGAATTAGGAGAAAGTGAACAGGAACGAAAAGCTTTTTTAGAACGGCTTGGAGAAGATAAAGAGTATAGAAATATTCAGGCTCTTACAGAGAAGAGAGTGACAGCGATTGCGGATATAGTATTTCTTCTTTTTAAAGAAATGGGAGAAAAAGAAACAGTTTCCATTCAACTTGGAGCATTGGAACACAAAGAAGTCCATCTCGCGGATATTCGTAAAAAGAATAAGTTATTAGAAGAAAAAATAGGACAGCTTGAATACGAGATATTAAAAGGTAGGCTGCCAAAGCAATTTATGTTAAATCTTCTTACAACAATTTCAAGTTTTTCTATTCTTGAGAATGCGAATAAGACGGAAAATATTACGGCGGAAATGGCTTCCATTTTGCGTTATTATCTGGATAATTCTTCAGAAATTATTCCGTTATCAGAGGAATTAAAGCAGATAGAATGTTATCTGGATATTTTAGGGCAGCAGTATGATAATCGGTTAGAATATCGAGTATACTGCCAGAAGGAAGTGGAAAAGCAGAAGATTCCGATTGTTGGAATTTTCCCATTTGTAGAGCAGTTAGTTGATTTTGGTATCCTTGCAGGTCATTTTAGAGGAACATTATATATTGATGCAGAGAAAAAAGAAGATTTCTGTAAAGTGGTTTTGCAGTTAGAAAGTTCGGGATTGTCGGTTGGACATTTTGGAGCGGATATTACAGATGGTAATTTTGCACAGATGCAGGGAAGCGACACAAGAAGGCGTTATGAGAGGGAATTTGGTAAAGACTTTGAGATTATAACAGATCCGAATGTTATAACAATACAGATTCCATATCAGGAGATAAAGTAAGGAGAGAGCTATGGTAAATATTTTATTGATTGATCAGGAACCACTATTTCAGCAGGCATTTTCCAGAATAATCTCAGAAACAGAAGAATGTCAACTTATTGGAATTGCGGAAAACAGTAAAGAAGCTTTCGAGATTGCAAGTCGCTATCATCCACAGATTGTATTTTGTGATGTTGTTCTTGGTATGGAGAATGGAATTGCTCTTTGCAATCTTATTAAGGAACATTTTCCAGAGATTACAACGTACATTTTATCAAATTACTGTAGTTTTCAGATGATTCGTCATTCTATGGACGCAGGGGTGGAAGAATATTTATATAAGCCATTGTCAAGAAAAAAGCTTTCAGAACTGATTGAGAAAAATAGTGCTTCCGGACCAAATGAAGAAGAAAATTTGCAACAGGAAGCATTACTTGCGGCAATTGAGCAAAAAGATTATAAGAAAGCATATGATACTGCAAAAGAATTGGTACAGTATTTATTTGAAGAATGCGAGCGTAGAGAGCGTAGAAGCAAGCTTTCTATGTTGGAATCTAGTTTGTTTTATATGATACCGGGAATGGATAATATTCAGAAAAATTATTATTTCCAGAAATATGAGATTACAATGAAGGTATTGACGAAAAGTGCAATCTGTTACTACTGGCTTATTCAGATTATAACAGAAGTGTTCCGTCAGCTTTGTACGATGAAATATGCACATATGAATAAAGTATTCCAGTACATAGAGAACAATAAAAATAATGAGATTTCTTTATCGGAACTGGCAGATGAAGCGGGAATCAGTAGCGGATATCTGAGCCGTATCTTTAAGAAATATTATAAAATCAGTGTGGTAGATTATATCCATCTTCGTAAATTACTACAGGCAAAATACTACATGGCAACAAGTGAAATGAATATCTCAGACATATCTTTCCTTCTTGGCTACAGCGAAGCAGGATATTTCTGCAAAATATTCAAAAAATACGAAGGCCAGACCCCATCGGCATTCCACAAGAATTCTCAGAAACTCACTTCGAAGGCTGGGTGATTTAATGGACTGACAGACGAATCCCGAAAGCTACATACTCTATATTTGTGACTTTAGTCACTGCAGGTTGAATGCTCGCTTTACGCGCCCGCATCCAACCTTTGCTCCGAGGTCTCAGATATAAGAATATAATCTCTCTGGTTTCGTCTGTCCATCTCTAAAGCCCAATACACCAAAAATCCTTCTGGAAGAGATCATCGCCGCTTTTGTCTCTGAAAGCAGGATGGAAGTCAAAGTGGACTGCGCCGACCGGAATTTGCCTGTCAACTGCTTTACTGATTCGTGCAACGCCCTCATTTCCGAAAGCTCCACATAAATCAATGGCAGCACATCCTTCTTCAAGCATCTCCTGTGCTACAGTTTCAGCCTGACTGTAATCGGCACAACCGACAACATACATAATAATCTTTTCTGATTCAATTATAGAACGGTCCTTTTTCGGGTTACAGCCTTCATTTGCAAAAATGAAAGCAACTTTAAATTTCTCTTCGTTTAATTTGAATTTTCTTGCCATTTTACCAACGCCTTATCTAAGATTTCCATTGCCTTCTTACCGTCATTCGCAGTAATAAGCTGGATGTTGTGTTCACGGATTATCTGATATGTTTTCATCAAAAGATCAAGATCTGTTGTGATTTTATCGAGTGTAATTACAACAATAACATCAAGATTATCTTCTTCAACATCTTTCATTAATCTTCTGAATCCAGGACGTTCAAGATTATCAGATGGATAGTCGCCTAAATCTGTATAGTTGACAAATTCATTATCTTCGCCATAAATGCCTTTTGCACGATTCATACATTTCATACCATCTGCAATCATACCCTTTACATAGGTCTGTGTACAGATAGGACAGCCTCCTCGGAGATGCTGGTGATTATAAATTCCGATACGCATATTAATTCCCTCCAGTACATTTTCTTAATATATATTCTTATATCTATTGTAGCAGAAGGCCAAAGGAGGATAGGGAAGATACGAGAACAATTATGGGAAATAACGAAAGTCAGGAAAAAAATGAGGAAAAAAATAAAGAGTATCGTTATATTTCCATAGATAAAGCATGATAATCCCATAAAAAATAGTGTAAAAATGCTAAAATGAAACTGAAATAGTCTGTAAAGGAGGAGAATGATGGAACGAAGAGAACTGGAACGACAGATTGTCGAAAAAGAATGGCTCATGTTTCAACAGGTACAAGGTGTAAATGGACGGGCAGCTTGTCAGGATGACTGGACAACCTTTCTTATTATGCGCCTTAGTCAGTTTGAAGGCTGGGATACAAATGTACTTGAAAGCTATTTTGATGACATTGTGCAGGCAGAAGCACAGGAGAGAAATCTCATTATGGAGAAATATGCTTATATGATGGAGGAGACAGACCCAGTATATTTCTTATCGATTAAGGAACTGCTTCCGGAAATTTCGGAAGAAAAACAATTGATGGCTGAAAAAATTACTTCTATTTATATGGAGTGGGAAAAGGAAGCAGATATTAAATATCCGAATATTCGAAGACATGGAAGACCAGCTGAAAATATTGGTGTAGATGGAACGGTGAGTGTAAGGAATTATTTAAAGTGTGAACTTTATACTTATTCTGCAAGAACACTGGCACTTTTTATCTTGTCCATTGAGAAAAATCCGGAATATAACCGTTATCTTATCACAATGCAGAAGATGGTACAGGCATACGGTTATAATTCATTAGAAGAAGCGGAAAAAGCGATGGCATAAATTTAGTTAAGGTAAGAAGGGAGAATTAACATGCAGAAGATATTATTACTAGCTGGAGATTTTACAGAAGATTATGAGACAATGGTACCATTTCAGGCATTGTCCATGCTTGGATATCAAGTAGATGCTGTCTGTCCGGGAAAGAAGGCAGGCGAATTTATTAAGACAGCTATTCACGATTTTGAAGGTGATCAGACTTACACAGAGAAACCAGGACATCTTTTTAAATTAACAAAAACATTTGATGAAGTAGATTTTGATGACTATATCGGACTTTTTATTACTGGTGGACGTTCTCCAGAATATATTCGAATGAATCATAAAGTAATTTCTTTAGTAAAATGCTTCGTAAGAAGTGGAAAACCAGTAGCAGCTATCTGTCATGCAGCACAGGTACTTACAGCGGCAGATGTTGTATGTGGAAGAAAGCTTACCTGCTATCCGGCATTAGCGGCAGAGGTAAAATTAGCAGGAGGTACTTATATTGAAGTTGCACCAGATGAAGCAGTTGTAGATTGTAATTTGATTACTTCACCAGCCTGGCCTGGAAATACTGCAATTTTAAGAGAGTTTGCAAAAGCATTAGGATGTGAATTTATTTTCAGACCATAAAAAAGTATCGCAACTATATAAGTTATCCAAATTTGGTGCACGATTATATCGATACTTCACTTGATTTTGCAGGAAAAAGATTTAGGTGAGTAATTAAATTATTTATCAGTGGATTAGAGTGTGTTTGAAAAAGAAGAGGAGGAATAATTATGGGTTCTCTTTTAGAAGAAATGCATAAGATGCGTTTAAAAGAAAAAATAGAAGAGTTAGAAAATATGGGGGGCAACCCACACGTAGAGGATCATGGACTTGGTGGAGTATACCGCTGCAAAGTCTGCGGATATATTTTCGATGAAAATAAAGAAGGGAGACCATTTACAACTATGTCCCATTGCCCTATCTGTCATGTAGGACAGCAGCAGTTTGAAAAGATAGAGTGAATGCCTATGAAAATGGAGCGTTTTAATGAAATTTTAAAAAAATTGATGCAGATGGAAGATTCGGAAGAGAATCTGGAGATGGTTCCTCTTTATGAAGAGGCACTGAAGCTTTCGAAAGAGATTTACGGAGAATATAATTTAAAGACACTGGAGATTTATAATAATTATGGTGGACATCTTCGCAATCTTGGATTGTATGAGAAAGCAGAACAGATTTTAAGGAAGGCAGTCATTTGTGCCAAAACAGTGCGTGGCAAAGAACATCCTGATTATGCGACAACGCTTGTGAATCTTGCTAATCTACTTCGTATGATGAAGCAGTGGGAGGAAAGCGAGGCACTTTTTTATCAGGCATTGGCTCTCTACAAAATTACAATTGGAGAAAGTCATTTTATTTATGCGGGAACAATGAATAATCTGGGACTTCTCTATTATGAACAGGGAAAGCTTGAACGGGCAAAAGAGTGTTTAGAACACAGCCTGCATATATTAGAAGGCAAGGCAGAGTATATTATTCCGTATGCGACAACACTCCATAATCTTGTAGATATTTATAAAAAAGGGGGTAATCTTACTTTAGCAGAAGAAACTCTCAAAAAAGAAATAGAGATTTACAAAGAACAGCAGTATGAGGGAACGGTTCTTTATGCTGCAGCTTTAAATTCTCTTGGAATTCTTTACTGTGAAAAGGGGCAGTATGAGAAAGCAAAAGCTGTGATGACCGAGAGCGTAGAGATTACGAAAAAGCATCTTGGAGAGGCAAGTGATGCCTATAAGACAAGTGTAAAGAATCTTGAGATGATTCAGGAAAAGCTGCAGGAGCATAAAATTAAGAGTAATCATGAGATTTTGCAGGAAACTTTAAAAGAAATGACAACAGCTTCCTGTGCCCAGGAATATAATCTGGAAACTGCAATGGCGAGTGCCAGGAAGGTATTAGAAAACAAAGTTGTAGAGACAGGTTTTGTCAAAGGGATTGATTTATGCAGAGAATATTTTAACGAAGTATGCTATCCTCTTTTGGAAAGAGAGTTCGCCAACTTCCTTCCTCGTATGGCAGCTGGCCTCATCGGAGAAGGCTCCGAGTGTTATGGTTTTGATGATGAGATTTCAAGAGATCATGACTTTGGACCATCTTTTCAGATTTATATTCCTAAAGAAGATATGCCTGTTTACGGAGAGAGGTTAAAGCATAGACTTGCGACATTGCCTAAAACATTTCAGGGCTTTGGTGCGAGAGTAGAAAGCCAGTATGGCGATGGCAGAGTTGGTGTATTTACTATCGAAGATTTTTATCGGAAGTTTACTGCGGCAGAGGGAGTACCAGAGACTCTTTCTCATTGGAGACAAATTCCGGAAAATGCTCTTTCTACCGTAACAAACGGAGAAGTTTTCTTTGATAATTATGGAGAATTTACAAGAATCCGTGAAAAATTAAAGAAAGGCTATCCAGAAGATGTCAGATTGAAAAAGATTGCCGCCCGCCTTATGAAAATGGCACAGAGCGGCCAGTATAACTTCCCTCGCTGTAACAAACGCAAAGAATATGTAGCTTCCCGCCTGGCATTAAGCGAGTTTATGTCTGTTTCTATGTCATTAGTCTATCTGCTCAATCATGCTTACCGTCCATATTATAAATGGGTGCACAGAGGACTTTTAGATTTACCAATCTTAGGGCAGAATGCTTATGACAAAATGCAGAGGCTATCTGTTTTATCTTTAGAAAAAGACAGCAGGGAAATGGAATGGATTATTGAAGAATTTTGTGTTGCCTGTGTGGAAGAATTAAAAGCACAGGGACTGACCTCATCCTCAGAAGCATTTTTACTTGCACAGGGACCGGAAGTATTAAAAAGAATACAGGAACCAGCTTTAAGAAATAGTAACCCTTGGGTGGAATAACTGTTGACAGCGTTTTGGTAAAACATGTAGTACAGTGATGTTGAATAGCCCTTTTTCTTTCTTATCATATACTGATAAAAAAGGAAGCTGCGGCTATGGAAATGACCAATGTAGGTAATTTGTTAGAGCTAAGAAGGATTTACAGCCGTGGTATTACCGGAAAAGGTATTACTACGGCTGTTTTGGATACAGGAATTTATGCACATCCCGACTTTTTTATTCCACAGAATAAAATTCTTTATTTTCAGGATTTTGTGAGAAATAGAAGAGGTCCCTTTGATGATAATGGGCATGGGACACATGTCAGTGGAATTATCGCATCAGGAGGACGGCTTGGAGATGGGAGTGGAATCGGGGTTGCGCCGGAAAGCAGTATTGTAATGCTCAAAGTACTTGAACGGGATGGAAGCGGGAAAATAAAAAATATGATAAAAGGTATGGAATGGATTTGTCTGAATCATAAAAAATATGGAATCCGAATTGTAAATATTTCAGTTGGAATGCCTGTAAAAAATATAGAAAATCCTGACGAAGATATTCTTGTAAAAAAGGTGGAGGAGTTGTGGAACGCCGGACTTGTTGTCGTAGTGGCAGCAGGAAATGACGGGCCAGCACCACATACGATTACAAGCCCGGGAACAAGCCGGAAAGTTATTACTGTTGGAACCGGAACAGAAGCAGGCGGAGAATATTCCGGGCAGGGCCCTGTACTTGGAAGCTGTGTCTGCAAGCCCGACATCATTGCGCCAGCTGCCAATATTTTAAGCTGCGATAATCATGGAAAAAGTTACAAAAGAAGAAGTGGCACATCAATGGCAACCCCGATTGTATCAGGGACAATAGCCTTGCTTCTTTCTAATGAACCGTGGCTGTCAAACAGAGATGTAAAAATACGTCTGATGCAGAACGCAGTTGACTGTGGGATGGCAAAAAGCAGACAGGGATGGGGCCTGCTAAATCCCGAAGGGATGTTGAGGATTAAATAGGAATTTGCCGCAGGCAAGGGAGACGCCTCTCGAAGAGAGTCTATTTGCCAGATGGGTTCGTCTGTCCTGTGTCCATAGGACAAAAAAATATCATGTTTTTTGTTGTCCTCATAAGAAATGTACCAAAAATTACGGCTGAATTTCACAAAAAAGATAAATAAAAACGGAAATTTACAGGCAAAATTCATAAAAAAATCTTTTCCATTTACTGGTGTTCTGTTATAATAATAACAGAAATAAAAAGTAATATACACGTTCAGTAAAGGAGAAGGGTATCATGGCAAACTGTATTACACTTAATCAGACATCTTATCACGGAGCAGGAGCAATCCAGTCTATTCCAGATGAAGTAAAGGCACACGGACTTAACAAAGCATTTGTATGTTCTGACCCTGACTTGATTAAGTTTGGAGTAACAAAGAAAGTAACAGACGTATTAGACGCTGCAAAATTAGAATATGAGATTTATTCCAATATCAAACCAAACCCAACAATCGAAAACGTACAGACTGGTGTAGCTGCATTTAAAGCATCTGGAGCAGATTATTTTATCGCAATCGGCGGTGGTTCTTCTATGGATACAGCAAAAGCCATTGGTGTTATCATTAACAACCCTGACTTTGAGGATGTAAGAAGCTTAGAGGGAGTAGCTCCTACAACAAAACCAACTGTACCTATCATTGCCGTACCTACAACAGCAGGAACAGCAGCAGAGGTAACAATCAACTACGTTATCAAAGATGATGAAAAACAGCGGAAATTTGTTTGCGTAGACCCTAAAGATATTCCAGTAGTAGCTATTGTAGATCCTGATATGATGAGCAGTATGCCATATGGTCTTACAGCATCAACAGGTATGGATGCGCTGACACACGCTATCGAGGGTTACATCACAAAAGCTGCATGGGAGATGACAGATATGTTCCATATCAAAGCTATTGAAGTTATTTCAAGAAGTCTACGTGCTGCATGTGAGAATGATCCTAAGGGAAGAGAAGACATGGCTCTTGGACAGTATATTGCTGGTATGGGATTCTCTAACGTAGGTCTTGGTATCGTTCATTCTATGGCTCATGCATTAGGTGCTGTATACGATACACCTCATGGTGTTGCTAATGCTATTCTTCTTCCAACTGTTATGGCATATAATGCAGATGCAACAGGAACAAAGTATAAAGACATTGCTATCGCTATGGGTGTAGAAGGTGTAGAAGATATGACACAGGAAGAATACAGAAAGGCTGCAGTAGATGCAGTAGCACAGCTTTCTAAAGATGTTAAGATTCCTCAGGACCTAAAAGACATCGTAAAAGAAGAAGACTTGGACTTCCTTGTAGATTCTGCATATAACGATGCATGTGCTCCTGGAAATCCAAAAGACGCAACAAAAGAAGATATCAAAGCATTATATCAGTCCTTAATGTAAGAGGATTTTATATAACTACGTTAAGTTATCAATATTATAAAAAAGAGAACCGGAAAGCAGCGATTGCTGTCTTCCGGTTCTTTTCATAGATAAACAGAATTTTAAAACTTGCAAACAACAGTCTTTCCTCTAATTTGCAGGCTTGCAAAGAAACAGAACTCTCGAAAGCTATCACAGGCAAAAATGCGCCTTAGAACAAGCTTAAATTGCGATTGAGAAGTTTAAGCACAGTGATACGAAGCAGTTTTGTCTGTGATAGCTTTCGGGGGTTCGTTTGTTTACTCACTCTACGAATTGAACCCTAAAATCTGTGGAAGCCCAAGATAATTGAGAAATCCAACATAAATCCCATATGCAAATTGATATGGTTCGTCTATCATCCTCTGATTATCTTCGTAGTTAGTAATATACCCAAGTTCCACAAGAACTGCGGGCATTTTTGTATTCTTTAGAACATAGAGAGAAGGTCTTGTAAATACGCCATTATATTTCGTGCTGGTTCGTCGCACGATTTCAGTTACAATATTTTGTGCAAGATACCATGCTACAGAGTTGGCAGATGAAACATAAGCTTCAGTTCCGTTGATATTTGGATTTTCACTGGCATTTGCATGGATACTGATAAAATAGTCTGTAGGCCAGTCATTTGCCTGTGTTACACGCTCTCTTAGACTGCTGGTATTACTGTAACCTAAGGAGGTCTGCGGCGTAGGGCGGGAAAGGCGGGCTTCAAAACGGACATCTTCTGATAAGATATCATAAAGAAAGCGTCCAACCTGATAGGTAATGTCCTGTTCTCGGATTCCAAACCCTTCTGCACCTGCATTAATTCCCTCCGGATTATGTCCCTGATCGATATAAATTTTAATTGCCAAATGATTTCCTCGTTTTTCTTTTAGTATATTCATATGTAATCCGGAAAATTCCTTTGTAAGGAATTCTCCGCTATAAAAACTGTAAAATGTATGATATAGTAAGAGAAACATAGATTAGGAGTAGTATAAATGAGCAATCAGGAAGAAAAATTTAATTTTTCAGATAGTGAAAAGCGAGGAGAAAGATATAGTCAGGCTTCTAAATCGAAAAATACCAATAAAAAATCAGAAGGAACAGATTGGGGCAATAAGATTTTTTCGATGATACAGGAATCTGTGGAATCCATGGATTTTGAAGAATTAAGTCATAATATACAAAATACAATTGATGGGGCAAAGGAGGAAGCATTAAGACAGGTAGACAAGGCGAAAGCAGAGGCATCAAAGCAGATTGACAGGGCGAGGGAAGAAGCTTCAAAACAGGTAGACAGAGCAAAAGAAGGGATAGTAAAACAGGCTGAGAGAGCAAAAGAATATCAAAATGGCCAGTTTTATGTAAACATTGGTCATGGAAGAAAAGTTGTATCCGGGAAAATTAAGAAAAATCCAGGACTTTACAGTGGACCGGCGGAGATTGCAGTAGGCGCTGCAGGTCTTGGAGTTTTTGGGGGTGTAAGCATCGGTCTTGGAACCAGTACACTTTTAGGAGCAGCAACAGGGGCAGTATTCACATCAGCGGTTATGCTTATTCCATTTACAATTTTAAGCGCATTTTTACTTGGCAGAGGTATTCTTAGTAGCAAAAGAGCGAGAAGGATAAGAAGATATTCTAACATATGGACAGGCAAACCTTACATTATGATAGAGGAACTTGAAGAAAAGGTGGACTGGGGAAGAAAAAGAATTCTGAAAGATATTCATTTCCTTACACAAAAAAAACTTCTTATAGGAGGAACTCTTGATGAAGGCGAGACCTGTCTTATGCTTACAGAAAAATCAAGACAACAGTATGAAGAGGCGATGGAGGCAAAAAGAGTTCGTGAGGAACAGGAGATAAAGGCAAAAGAATTAGAAGAAGCAATGAAAGAGGCACCATTTGAACAAAGAGAAGTTTTTCGGATAAAGAAGGAAGGACAGGAATATTTAAAGCGATTAGCAGATTATAAAGTACAGATTCAGGCAGAACAGATGCGGCAAAAGATAGAACAGATGGAAGTGTTAGCAGCACGTATCTTTGTCTGTGCTTCAGAACATCCGGAAAGTATTTCACAGACAGACAAGTTATTTAAATATTACTTTCCTTCTGTAATGAAACTTCTTAAAGTATACCAGGATGTAGAAAGTCAGCCAATTCAGGGAGAAAATATTAAAAAAACAAAAAAAGAAATCGAGACCTCTCTGGATACAATGAATCAGGCTTTAGAAAAGCTATTTGATGAAATGTTCCAAAATGTAGCAATGGACATTTCTTCAGATATTCAGGTGTTAGAAGTAATGCTGAAACAAGATGGATTGACAGAAGATGGGATGCATGCGGATCAAAAGGAATCAATACTTACATTTCGCTAGGATATAATTTCCTGGTAAAAAGCCAGATTAGACAAGTTCTGTTGTGAATTTTTGATAGAATAAAGGAAAAATACTTAAGAAGATTTAGCAGGTGATTGATAAAAACAGATTTGTGGTGGATACAACAAACAGAATTTAGGAAAGGAAAAGCTATTATAAAGTGTAGTAGCAGCAAAATAGTATGAATATTGAAGAACTATTAAAAGAGGGACCATCTCTTACGTTGACACCGGAGAAAGAACCAGAGCTTCCCGTGGAGGAAAAAAAGCCAGAACCTAAAGTGTATGAGGAAGAACAGTATTTAACAGATGAGGAGAAAAAACAGGTAGATGCATTTGTAGAGCAAATTGATCTTGAAAATTCTACCTCTATTTTACAATATGGTGCGGGTACACAGAAAAAGATGTCTGATTTTTCAGAAGGTACACTTGAGAAAGTGCGTTCGAAAGATTTGGGTGAAGTAGGTGACCTGTTGAATGGAGTTGTTACAGAATTAAAAGGTTTTGATGAGGAAGAGGAAAAAGGAATCATAGGCTTTTTTAAGAAAAAGGCTTCTAAGGCACAGACATTGAAACTACGTTATAGCAAGATAGAAGGTAATATTGATCAAATTTGTGAAAAGTTAGAAAGTCATCAGGTGCAGTTGCTGAAAGACAGTGCTATGCTTGATCAGCTTTATGAGTTGAATAAAGTTTATTTTCGAGAATTGACAATGTATATTCTTGCTGGCAAGAAAAAGCTTGAAAAGGAAGAAAATGAAGTTATTCCTGCATTAAGAAAAAAGGCAGAGTTAAGTGGAAAGCAGGAAGATGCACAAGAAGTGAATGACAGGGAAGCACTGTGTAATCGTTTTGATAAGAAGATACATGATTTAGAACTTACAAGGATGGTATCTTTACAGATGGCACCGCAAATTCGTATGGTACAGGCAAGTGATATTACCATGTCAGAGAAGATACAGTCTACTTTGGTAAATACAATCCCATTATGGAAGAGCCAGATGATTATTGCTTTGGGTGTAGAACATTCTAAAGAAGCAGCAGAAGCACAGAGAAAGGTTTCTGATTTGACAAATGATCTGCTTAAGAAGAATGCGGAAAAGTTAAAAACAGCAACCATAGAAACGGCGAAGGAAAGCGAGAGAGGGATTATTGATATGGAAACTCTTGTAGCTACGAATGAAAATCTTATGAATACTATTGATGAAGTAATGCGGATTCAGCAAGAAGGTCGGGAAAAGCGCAGAGAAGCAGAAGGAAAACTTGTAGAACTTGAGGATGAATTGAAAAATAAAATGCTTCATTCAAGAGGATAGATTCCGATTATGTCCAAAAGGTCATGATTGGTTTTTGAAAAAGCATAAAAGTGCTAATATTTTAACTTTAATTGTATTGTTTTCTTGTAGTATATTACGGTTTTATTAAAAAATATTGCAAAAATCACATTTCAGACACAATCAGCAGTTATAATGAGCCCAGTTAGATAAATACGTGATTATAAATATGGAGGAATGAAACATGCTGAAAAGAATGAAACGTGTAGCAGCTGGTTTACTTGTCGCTGTTTTTCTTTTAAATATATCTGCAGTGTCAGAAGTAAACAATTTAACACAGGTAGAAGCTGCAAGACTTGTAACAAAAGGAACCGTAACTTCTAGTATTTTGAATATTCGTGTAAGTAAGAGCACAAAGGCAAAGAAGATTACTACTTTAAAAAGAGGAGCAAAAGTAACACTTCTTTCTAACAACTCTAAATGGGTTGCAGTAAAGGTAAAGGGACGTGTTGGATATACACAGGGTAAATACATTCGTATTGCGAATGGAGGAACTGCTTCTGCAACAACAATGAGCAAGGGACAGAGTGTTGTAAACTATGCTAAGAGATTCCTTGGTAATCCATATAGATGGGGTGGAACAAGTCTTACTCGTGGAGCTGATTGTTCAGGATATGTTATGAGCGTATATAGACATTTTGGTAAATCTCTTCCACATTCTTCTTATGCACAGAGAAGAGTAGGAAGAAGAGTCAGCAGCTTAAGTAAAGCGAAACCTGGTGATATCATCTGCTATAGTGGTCATGTAGCAATTTACATGGGTAACAACAGAGTCATTCATGCAAGTAACCGAAAAGATGGTATTAAGATTACAAAGGGTGCTGCATATCGTTCTATCGTAACAATTCGTAGAATTTTTTAATTAAATTTAATTAGTACATAGACAGACACCGCTGTAGATTCATCTGCAGCGGTGTCTGTTTTTTATAAATATTTAATCGTAGATATCAATATAGCTTTTTGGATTATAAAATGCATCTTCATTGCAGCGATAAATCCGTCGCTCCTTATCAAAGGAATCAGGTAGTTCACCCTTAAACAAGCCGTCTCTAAACGGAATTTCCTGGAAGAAAATCGTATCCGGACGGGACTTTCCATTATCACCTAAAACGTAACGAATACGTTCAATATCACCGTCAAACCATTTTTCAAGAAGTGGAACAAGCTGCTCTCTAAATACTCTGCAAAGAGAGATGAAGCTATCCTTGTCAGGAGACTGTAGGAAGAAACCTTCTCCAAGTTGGTAGTCTGCACCTAAAAAGTAGGAGAGACGCATATTAATGGTTGTCATAAGACGTTGCAGAGAGATTCCTTCTATACGCATGCCGTGAAGAACTTCTGGTTCCGGAGATACGGGGAGGATGAAGAAGTCGTGGTCAATGGCTCCTAAAATGGTGTCTTCACATACAATGGAGTCGCAGGTTGCAACAATATAAAGGTTCGAAGGTAGCCGGAATTTTTCTTTGGAAAGAGGAAGCGTTATGGCTGTTTCACTACTCGTTCCTTCACGACGATTTTCACGAAGAAGGACGGCAGTTTCCCTGAATAGATGCATCCAATTTAGATCAACTTCTTCCATCATAACAACGTAGCGGCCATCGGCACATTTGTTTGCAAATTGTTTAAAAATGCCATCTTCAATGAATGGTCCACGTTTTCTCTCAATAAAGCCGTCATATCCATCGCTGTTAATATCAGGATAGGAGATATGAAGGATTCGCCCTTCGTCAACATATTGCTGGTAATGCTCTAGTATATCAGGAACTGGCTCAATATTCATCATATTGGAGTCTTTTCCCTCGATAATACCAACGGCGGTCATAATTGCCTGATGGAACTTTCCTGTCTTTACCGGACCTTTGATTAAGGTGTTTTTTGGATAGAGGCGGAAGTTTTGCTCTTTCCGGTCTGGGTGGGTGGTAATGATGGCATTGTCGGGATAAGGCCATACAGATTCCGGAGTAATGGAAACATTTGCTGTAACAGAAGAACTGCCTGTACCTGTGGCAGCTCCGAACGTTGCGGTTGAGGAAACAGTAGAACTATTTGAAGAACCTGCTCCGACAACAGATGTGTTTCCATTCGAATAGTTACCAGTTTTTCTCGTTGGAGCTTCTTCATCATCTGCCGCTAAAGCGGCTTTATTTACAAAAGAAGAAAAATCTTCTTCGTCAGAAGCGGAAGAACTATCAGAAGAGTTGTTTGAAGCTGTTTCATTTTCATAAGTTCTTTCATCAGAGGCAGGTGTTGTTCCGTAACCCTGAATTGCTTTTGTGATGAAATCAGTAGAAGCCGGTGTGCCGCCTTCTTTATAAATAATCTGCGGACTAGGCACATCAGTGGCAGGACGGTAAGTTAATTTAGAGCCAAGTGCTGCTGCCAGAGGGTCTATGGCAGAATTGGTTTCTGTGTTGTTGCTATCGCTAGTTCTAATGTTTCCAGTGTCTTCAATTGCCGGATAATAGTTCTGGCAAATATCTGTATAATAGGAGGCAAAGATTTCTAAGGAAGTAGAAAACAGCCCTACAATATCTTCTTCCGACATTGTTTTAAAATCATCATAATGATAGAGGACAAATGCCTTTATTTTATCTCCAGACGGAGACAAGTCGGAACTTTCAGAAGGAACAAGAGCTACCTGAAACGGTGCCGCAGTCATCAGTGTGAGCATATTGCATTTGTCATGAATATCAAGCATCACTTCCTCGTCAGCAACACAAGGTAGATTTAGAGAAACTTCAATATTTAATTTATCCTCATCTAATACAGTGCGGATGCCAATAAAAGCGTTATGTCCGGCGTAGGACGGAATATATAAAATATCTTGAAGAACATTGGTAATAGTGCTGGAATCAGGTAGATACCAGTCAACTTTTGCAGCATAAGTAAAGTTTGGATATTCTTTTAAAAGTGCCTCACTTATTTTATGGAATGTTTCGGAAGCATCTTCACCGTCTGCACGAAGGGCAAGTGCCTTATCAGAACTATCATCTTCGGAAAATGGAGTGCCGCCCTGTCTTGATAAGTAGGCTGCCATGCGGACAAATCCGTTGGCATTCGTGAGTTCTACATAAGATTCGTCGACAAGATGTGCATATTCGTGCTCAATAAAGTCTGTAAGTTTAGTTAATTTCATGTAACCTAGAATAGAGTAGATATATACATCATAATCGACTTCTTCTGGATCTGGACGTTCTCTCTCTCCTTCAAATTCTCCAGGGAAAGATACACGATAATATTTGTAAATGTCTCTTAAATAATTAAAGCGATGTCCACGCTCATCTGCGTTACAGATCTGAGTAATGGTGTTGGCGTTAACATCCTGACCATACACTTTCTGGGAGCGGGTCTGTACCTCGTACTGCATCAGAAGAATATCATCAGAGCTGATTCCAGGATTGCAGTAATATTTCTCATAAAGAAGGACGGCAGCAGCAATCCATACAGCGTCTTCCTGACTGTAGCGAGTCTGAAGGCTGCGTTCCACATCACTCATAAAAGCATAATAAGACTCTTCTAATTCAGGATATAATGTACTAATTGCTTCTGTCAGTTCTGGGTGTATTTTTAATTCAAGTGTTTTTGCATCGGTATTTTTTCCCCAGAAGAAAAGATACCACCAGTATTCATTGCCCTCATAATCGACTTCCGGATTCATGCTGTTAGCTTCACCAAGAAGCTGACCAGCAGCATTTAACTGCAATAAAATGTCTTCCTGCGTGCGTCCACTCTCAAAAGAAAGCTGCAGAAGTGTCGCAGCATGGTTAAAAGAAGAATAAATCTGTTTGAATAGGGAGATATTTTTCTCGTCGAGCTGTCCAGAATTTAAAATGTTTGCCCACTGTTCTGTTGTGTAGCGGCTTTTAGACTGGTAATCTGCTTCATACTCATAATCACGCTGTCTTTGTTTGTCCGTAATCATAGTTGTTGTCCTTTCTTAAAAAAATCCGGATAAATCCCGCTGGAAATTATCCGGATGTAGAGGTGGTAAATAGCTTACATCTCTGCCGGCTCTGCTTCAGAAGTGTGCCGTTCAATCTTTAAATAAACAATTTCCACCCGGTTTTTATCCATTTTTTTAATCGAATAGAGGCAATTGCCCTCCTTTACTGTCTCGCCTTCTTTTGGAAGGTGATCGAGAAGTTCAATCATATGTCCGCCGATTGAATCATAGTCTTCAGATTCAATCTCTGTACCGAGGACATCATTTAAATCATCAAGCTTGGTGCTTCCCTCTATTTCATATTCATCGGTACCGATACAGCGGATGGCATCCGTTTCGGAAGCATCAAATTCATCTTTGATATCGCCGACAATCTCTTCGATAAGGTCCTCTAAAGTAACAAGTCCTGCGGTAGAACCGTACTCATCAAGAACGATGGCAAAACTGATAGAGTTATTACGCATCTCTTCCATTAAAGTGGAGGTTTTTTGATATTCATAAGTAAAGAATGGTTCTCTCAGTACCTTGTATATGTCAAATGCTTCATTACGGTGTGTCTCCCGGTAAAAGAATAAATCCTTTAAATTAAGGATACCGATAACATTGTCTTTGCTTTCCTCATAAACAGGAAGTCTTGAGTACTGTTCTTCTAAGAAAATCTCGACTAGCTCATCATAGGACATATCAACGGAAGCAAAAGAGACATCAATACGTGGAAGCATAATGTCCTTTGCGACAGAATCACCGAAATCGAATACATTATTTATAAGCTCTTTTTCTTCTTTTTCAATTACGCCGCTCTCCTGACTGACATCTACAATCGTTCGAAGCTCTAACTCCGTCATAGTCTGTCCACTTCCTGGCTTGATTCCAAATAGACGGCATAAAAGGCCACTGAAAAGATTCACCACATAGATTACAGGAGTAAGTATGGTGGTAATCGTATAAATTACTCCAGAATATAGAAGAGATATACTCTCATTCTTCATAGTAGCGATTGTCTTTGGGGTAATCTCACCAAAAATTAAAATAAGAAAAGTAAGAATACCTGTTGCAAGACCAACGAAAGTGCTGGTGTTCTTTCCGAGACCTGCCTGCGTGGCAAGATTCATTGCCAGTGTGGTGGTCAGAGAAGAAGCAGAGAGGTTTACGATGTTATTACCGATTAATATGGCACTTAACATCTTCTCTGGTTTTTCTATCAGAGCAAGCACTCTGGCTGCCTTTTTATTACCCTGATTAGCAAGGGCACGCATCCGGTGCTTATTTACCGTAGTAAGTGCTGTCTCTGCGGAAGAAAAGAATGCAGAAAGTAGTAACAGTATTAACAGAATCACAATTTGGCGTATGGAACTGGGGTCCAAGACATCATCTCCTTTAAAAAAATATATTTGTATTATTATATTTTATAAAGATTGTATTGTCAATCGTGGTGTAAAAATATGTTTGTGTTTTATGAGGTTTTCTTTTATAATTAAAGACAGGTGATAATGAAGAAGGGAGAGGGATATATTGAAGCAATATCTTTTATTTGATTTGGATGGGACATTGACCGATCCGATGGTGGGCATTACCTCCTCCGTTCAGTATGCTTTAGAAAAGTTCGGGATTCATGTAAAGTACTTAAAGGATTTAATTCCATTTATCGGACCGCCACTTGATGATTCTTTTCAAGAATTTTATGGATTTTCCAAAGAAGATGCAGAGAAGGCAGTGGAATATTACAGAGAGTATTTTGCACCGAAGGGAATCTTTGAGAATGAAGTATATCCGGGAATTCCGGAGATGTTAAACCGACTTGTAGAAGCGGGATTTACATTAATTGTAGCAACATCAAAACCGTCTGTGTTTGCCAAACAGATTTTAGATTATTTTGGTCTTAGCGATTATTTTTCCTTTGTTGGGGGAAGTGAATTAGACGGCACGCGAAAGAAGAAGGAAGAAGTCATTGACTACATATTAAAGATCTGTGAGATTAAGCCCAAAGAGGCTATTATGATTGGAGATAGAAGGCATGATGTTGAGGGGGCAAAGTTTTGTGGCTTAGAATCTGTTGGTGTACTTTACGGCTATGGGTCAGAGAAAGAACTGTCAAATGCCGGAGCGGATCATATCATAAAAGATGTGAGGATGTTAGAAGAATATCTTAGAAAACAGGGAGAGAATACGGAGAATCTTACCTGGTATGACCGTTTAAAAGGCCGGACAGGTGGAGAAGGAAGGAAAACAAAAATGATTCGATTTGGAATGATTGGAACAGGAAAGATTGCACAGAAGTTCTGGCAGGCGAACCGTTATGGAAAGGATTTTGAACTGACTGCGGTATATTCAAGAACATTAGAGAGAGCAAGAGAGTTTGGCTTTCAGAAAGGCCGGCTGCAATATTTTGATGACTTAGAGGCATTTGCAAACAGTGACTGTATTGATGCGGTTTATGTAGCAAGCCCGAACTGCTGTCATCACGATCAGGTTATGACATTGTTAAAAGCAGGCAAGCATGTTTTATGTGAGAAGCCGATGGCTTCGAATTTAAAAGAAGCAGAGGAAATGTTTGCGGAAGCCGAGAAGCAGAATCTGATACTTTTAGAGGGAATGCGTTCTATTTATGCACCAGGTTTTATGAAGATGCTTCCGTATATAGATGCACTTGGTAAAGTTCGAAGAGCAACTTTGCAGTATTGCCAGTATTCTTCTCGTTATGATAATTATAAGAGGGGAATTATTGAGAATGCATTTAAACCGGAATTATCCAACGGAGCATTGATGGATATTGGTGTATATGTGGTGGCATGTATGATTCGCCTTTTTGGTGCACCAACTGCAGTTAAAGCATCAGGAATCAAGCTTCAAAATGGGGTAGATGGAGCGGGAACGATTCTTATGGAGTATCCCGATATGATTGGAGAAGCTATTTATTCTAAGATTACAGATTCGGCGATGCCAAGCCAGATTCAGGGAGAAGATGCCTCCATGCTTGTGCAGGAGATTGAGAATGTCAAGGATTTGCGCATCGTGAGAAAGGGCGTGGTACAGTCCATTCATTTTGAACAGTCTGATAATATTTTAAATTATGAGACACAAGAATTTATTAAAATGATAAAAACAGGCATGGGATGGGAGAAATCAAAAGAGATTACTTTAGAGACCATGAAGGTTTTAGATGAGGCAAGAAGACAGCTTCATATAGTATTTCCGGCGGATGAGAAGTCAGAAGGAAAGACAAAATAAAAAAAGACCGCAAAAGAGGAGGAGTAAAGTCATGGCAGGTCAGACAGAATTTTTACAGGCAATTCAGGAATTAGAACGTCTTGGAGAGACAAACGGCAATCAGTTATCAATGGAAGAAATCAATTCATATTTTTCTGATATGAAGTTAGAGGAAAAACAGCTTGATTTTATATGTAATTATTTTGAGTCTCATCAGATATATATCACAAATCGAGTAGAAAGATTTGAAGAAGAGATTGGCGATGAGGAACTTCCGAACAAAGAAGATCCGATGGATGCAGAGATTGTAGCTTTTTACTTAAAAGAGATGGAAAAAGCGAATCTGTTATCTGGGGAACAGGAGAGAGTAATTGCAAGAAAGCTTGTCAGTGGTGACGATACTGCAAGAAATCTGCTGATTGAAGCGAATCTTTCCCGTGCAGTAGAGATTGCCAAAGAATATGAGGGAAAGGGGCTTCTTTTAAGCGATTTAATTCAGGAGAGCAATATTGGGCTGATGATTGCTGTGAATGAATTTGAGCCGGATATCGACAAAGATTTTCATGCATTTTCTGAGAAAATGATTCGCAAACATTTGGAGGAAACATTAGAAGAATATAATTCTTCCACTCGTTCCGCAGTAAAGATAGCGAACCGTGTGAATGAGATGAATGATATTGCGACAGCTTTTGCGAAAGAATATGAGCGTGAGGCGAAGCCATCAGAAATCGCAGAGAGAATGGGAATTACCGAAGAAGAAGTAAGAGAACTTATGAAAGTGTCTTTAGATGCGATTGCAGTTTTAGACCAGTCAAAGTAAGAAATAAATTTGTAGCGATTCAGATTATGTAGAATTTTCAAAATAAGTTTGTAGCTATTCAGAATCCAGCGGATTTTCGATAAATATGCGGATTTGTTCTGAATAGTTACAAAATTGTATAATAATTTTAAATTGTCAACATATAATGTAACTATCAGGAACAAAATTATTTTATAAAATTAAAGAGGAAAAAGATGAGATATGAAGAAGAACTGATTGATGAAGTCAGAGAAAAAAATGATATAGTCGATGTGATTTCCTCTTATGTTTCATTAAAAAAGAGAGGTTCAAACTACGTAGGGCTTTGTCCATTTCATAATGAAAAGACGCCTTCGTTTTCTGTCAGCCGGGATAAGCAGATGTATTATTGCTTTGGATGTGGCCAGGGAGGCAATGTCTATACATTTCTTATGGAGTATAACAGGCTCTCTTTTGTGGAGGCCTTACAGAATTTGGCACAGAGAGCCGGAGTAGAACTTCCGGAACGGGAACAGACAGCAGAGGAAAGACAAGAGGCAGATGCCAGACTTACCCTTAGAGATATGAATAAAGAAGCGGCCGTATATTTTCATTACCTTTTAAAAAGTAAGCGTGGAGTACAGGCACTTTCTTATCTTAAAAATCGTGGACTCAGTGATGAGATGATTAACCATTTTGGAATTGGTTATGCAGATATTTATCGAGATGATCTATATCAATATTTGAAATCAAAAGGATTTACCGATTATCAGATGAAAGAATCTTCTCTTGTAAATATTGATACGGTAAAAGGAAGTTATGATAAGTTTTTTAACCGGGTTATTTTTCCAATTATGGACATCAATCAGAGAGTTATTGGATTTGGTGGCCGTGTGATGGGTGATGGAGAACCAAAATATTTAAATTCCAGAGAAACCATTTTATTTGATAAGGGAAGAAATCTGTACGGATTAAATTACGCAAAGCGGTCAAGAAGTAATGTACTTATTTTGTGTGAAGGATATATGGATGTTATCTCACTTCATCAAGCAGGATTTACAAATGCAGTTGCTCCCCTTGGAACAGCATTTACACCGAATCAGGCGATGCTTTTAAAGCGATATACGAACGAGGTTATCTTATCTTTTGACAGTGATGGAGCAGGTGTCAAGGCGGCACTTCGAGCGTTACCAATCCTGCGGGAAAATGGCCTTCGAGGACGGGTGTTATCCATGAAGCCGTATAAGGATCCGGATGAACTCATTAAGGCAGAGGGATCGGAAGGATACCAAAAGAGGATTGATGAGGCGGAATCTGGACGAATGTTTGAGTTGCTTGTTCTTTATGGACAGTATAATCAGCAAGATCCGGAAAGCCGGACGGAGTTTCTTCATGAAGTAGCAAAAAAACTGGCACAGATTGAGGAACCTTTAGAAAGACAGACCTATATTGCATCAGCTGCCAATCGTTTTATGATTCGGCAAAATGATCTTGAGAATCTTGTCAACCGATATGGACTTGGTTATCAATATGAAAAGGTGAATGAGCAGTATAAGACTTCTCCAGAAACCGAAGAAAGACGGCAGGAAAAGAAAAAAAATAAACGCAATCAGCCACAGAGGCTGCTCCTTACATGGCTTGTGGAACGGCCGGAAATGTACCAATATATAAGAGCTTATATAGGGGCAGATGATTTTATTGAACCATTATACCATTCCGTAGCGATTATGCTATTTGAACAATTAGATACAAATGAAAAGATAAATCCAGCAGCAATTCTCAGCCGTTTTACCGATGCGGAAGAACAAAAAGAAATTGCAGCAATTTTTAATACACATCTCAAATCAGAAGAGGAACTTTCTCCAGAAGATCAGGATAAAGCATTATCTGATGTAGTGCGAAAAGTAAAGCTTGCTAGCATTGAGGATGAAATGGTTCATACAAATGACGTGGTGCGTTGGCAGGAACTGTTATCCCTGAAAAGTAAAATGCAAAAGCTTTGTATAAAACGAGCATAAAACTGGTTAAAATAAGAGCAAGAATAATGTACTTTTGGATTTTTTTATGTAGGAAAGGCTTCAGAAGTACATATAGGATTTGGAGGGTGTATTTTGGACAGGAAAGAACAGATTTTTGGTAACCAGATGAGTTGTCTGCTTGAGAAAGCAAAAAAGCAGAAAAATGTGGTGGAACTTCAGGAGATAAAAGAAGTCTTTCAGAATAATTCGCTGACACCAGCACAACTTGAGTGTATAGTTACTTATCTGGAAGAGAGAAAAATTGATGTACTGGCTATGTCCGAAATAGATTCTGATGATATGGAAGAAATAGATTCTTTAAATGATGCAGACATTTTTAAAAAGCCCGAGGCAATCAACAGCATAGAAGTGACTGCTGAGATTGAAAAGGGATATGAAAAGTCGGTAGAGGAATCAGAAAGTTCTTTTTTAGAAAGAGGGAGTGCAGAAGATCCTGTCCGTATGTATTTAAAAGAGATAGGCAGAATTCCGCTGCTAAGTTCTGAGGAAGAGATAGAGCTTGCAAAGCGGATGGAACAGGGAGATGAGGAGGCAAAAAAGCAGCTTTCTGAGGCAAATCTTCGTCTTACTGTAAGCATTGCCAAGCGCTATTCTGGAAGAGGAATGCAGTTCCTTGACTTGATTCAGGAAGGAAATCTTGGTCTTATTAAAGCAGTGGAAAAGTTCGATTATCGAAAGGGATACAAGTTCAGTACCTATGCTACATGGTGGATCAGGCAAGCCATTACCCGCGCAATTGCTGATCAGGCAAGAACAATCCGTATTCCCGTGCATATGGTAGAGACGATGAATCGGGTAAACCGGACAAGCAGAAGGCTTTTGCAGGAATACGGCAGAGAGCCAACTCCCGAAGAAATAGCAGAGGTAATGAATCTTCCAGTGGAACGTGTGTTAGAAATTTCTAAAATATCACAGGAGCCAGTTTCTTTAGAAACACCAATTGGAGAGGAAGAGGATAGTCATCTTGGAGATTTTATTCAAGATGAGCATATCCCGGTTCCTGCAGATGAGGCGGCCCATACACTTCTTCGGGAACAGCTTGAAATGGTAATGGATACTTTATCAGAAAGAGAGCAGAAGGTACTGGCACTTCGCTTTGGTTTAGAAGATGGAAAACCGCATACCTTAGAAGAAGTTGGAAGAGAGTTTCAGGTGACAAGGGAACGCATTCGTCAGATAGAGGCAAAGGCGTTACGCAAGCTTCGTCATCCTACAAGAAGCAGAAAACTAAGAGACTTTTTGGAAGAATAAAGCTTACAAAAGAAAAGAGGAAGAGAAGAAAGCATGGAAATTAAACAGTTGGAATAGGTTATTATGTCCACTGATATAATGAATGTATTGACAGAATACAATGATAAGGCAGAATATGATACATTTGCAGGTTTTGTTAAAAAGCTTGAACAGTAATTTCTTGAAAATAAAACAATTATAAATTATAATAAAAGAGTCCCGTTCACCATTTGATGTTCAGGGATTCTTTTGTTTTAAAAAAGAGAAAATTATGACATAAAAGGGGATTAAATAAAAATGGAACTTTCAATACGTTTAAAAACGGTAGCACAGGCAGTTACACCGGGAAATCGTGTGGCGGATGTTGGAACTGATCACGGATATGTCCCGATTTATCTTGTGAAAAATAATCTTTCACCAGCAGGAATTGCAATGGATGTCAATCAAGGTCCGCTTGAAAAAGCACAGGAACATATTCGGGAAGAAAAACTTGGAGAGAAAATTGCCACTCGTCTTGGAAATGGACTTGCGCCATTAGAGCCAGGAGAGACTGATACTGTAGTTATTGCAGGTATGGGCGGAGATTTAATCTGCAAAATATTAAAAACCAAACCAGAATTTTTAATAGAAGGAAAAGAATTTATTTTGCAGCCGCAATCAGAATGGTTCAAAGTCCGTCAGCTTTTAAAAGAATATCGCTACCAGATTGAAAAAGAATGGTTCTTAAAAGAAGATGGCAAATATTATGTAATCATCAAAGCAGAACCGGCGTGGACACAGCCACAGCGACAAAAACACCAGCAGCCTTCCATTCATGAATATATAAAAGAAATATCAGAAACACCAACGAATCAGACGGCTTCTGAGAAAGAAATGGAAAGTGTTTATGAACAGTATGGGCGATATCTGATCGAAACGAAAAATCCCGTTCTAAAAGAATACCTCGAAAAAGAAATTGGGAAAAAAGAAATGATCGCAGAAGATTTGAAACAATCCATAAAAGATATGGAATCAAAAGAACTTTCAGGAAAAGAGAGGGGAAATATTGCAAAAAGACAGCGAAGATATCAGGAGCTTCATAAAGAAATAGAGGATATGAGAAAAGCAATTCGATAAAAGGAGGAAATATGTTAGCAGATTACCATGTACATACAGAGTTTAGTAATGACTCTGTTTATCCGATGGAGGAAGTTGTAAAAGATGCCATCGCACTTGGCATTAAAGATATATGTTTTACCGACCACGTAGACTATGGCCCATACCGCGACTGGGATGATCCAAGAGGAATCAAATATCGTCCGGGAGATGAGGGAGAGCCGGAGCAGGTTGCGCTTACCAACGTAGATTATGGAAAGTATTTTCCAATGATAGAAAAACTGCAGGGAAAATATAAAGATAAAATTGCAATAAAAGCCGGACTGGAATTTGGTGTGCAGACACATACCATTCCACAATACGAAAAATTATTTAACAGCTATCCATTTGATTTCATTATCTTATCCATTCATCAGGTAGGTGATCAGGAATTTTGGACAAATGAATATCAGAATGGACGGACACAGCAGGAGTACAACGAAGGCTACTATAAAGAACTGCTTTCAGTTGTACGTAACTACCACAATTACAGTGTGTTAGGTCATATGGACTTGGTTGTGCGTTATGATAGTTATGGCGTGTATCCATTTGAAAAATTAAAACCACTTCTCACAGAAATTTTAAAGACTGTTATCGCAGATGGAAAAGGGATCGAAGTAAATACGTCAAATCATAGATACGAGCTTTCGGATATGACACCATCAAGGGATGTATTAAAACTTTACCGGGAACTTGGTGGTACGATTATTACAATCGGAAGTGACAGCCATAAGAAGGAACATCTCGGAGTGTATATTGACTGGGCAAAGGAAGAACTTCGGAAGCTAGGATATACGCAGTTTTGTACATTTGAAAAGATGAAACCGATATTTCATGAACTTTAAATAGTAATTTGGTGAGTTGGTAACAGACGCCGCTGCAGAGAGAGTGGTGGGCGGATTGCCTGAAGAATTATCGAGAAGAAGTGCGAAAATTTCTTCTGATGCGGCTGTTTAAATTCTATTACCAACAATAGATGAGGATACCTAGGGGTTCAGACAAAAGTCTTTGGAGAATCCCCTTCTCTTGCTCATTGTAATTTGTAAAGATAAACAAAAATCTTCATAATGTGTATAAACCGCACAGCCGCTGAAAATCATAGGCTCCTATCGGATTGCTCAAAATCATCCTTAGAATAAATCTTTTTTTAGAAGTCATTGATGCAATCCGAACACAAACTTCTCTATAGCGGCGTCTGTTCGGCTCCACAAATTACTATTTGCTGAATTAATCTAAAATTCTTCCATCAATAGAAATTGTTACAACCTGCCAAGGAATAAATTTCCCACTATTTTTTAATGCAGTCACAGCGGCGTGTTCTAAACCACCACAGCAAGGAACTTCCATACGAGCGATAGTTACACTCTTAATATCGTTAGCAGCGATAATTTCTGTAAGTTTTTCGCTGTAGTCAGTAGCATCAAGCTTTGGACAGCCTACTAGAGTGATTTTTCCTTTGATAAAATCCTGATGGAAGTTAGCATATGCATATGCAGTACAGTCAGCGGCAATTAATAATTTTGCACCATTAAAATATGGAGCGGTGATTGGAGCCAATTTAATCTGTACTGGCCACTGGCTAAGCTGAGAGGTGATTGCAGCAGGAGCAGTTCTGTTGTCAGAAGTAGAATTTGCTGTATTCTGGTGGTTGAACTGTGCGATACGCTGACCTGGGCAGCCATGAGCTACAGGAGCAGTTTTTGCTGCTGATTCATTAGGCTGTGAAACAGAATTTACAGTATTAGCGGTAGCAGCTTCTTTTTTCTGCTTATTTGCCATTACGGCAGCTTCGTCATAAGCAGCAGCCTCACGTTCTTCAAAAGTGATTGCTCCAGTAGGGCAGGCAGGGAGACAATCACCAAGACCATCACAGTAATCGTCACGAAGAAGCTTTGCTTTTCCATTTACCATTCCAATTGCGCTTTCATGGCAGGCATCTGCACATGCACCACAGCCGTTACATTTTTCTTCATCAATGTGTACAATTCTTCGAATCATTTGTTAGTACTCCTTTTTCATTTAATTTATGTGAGATAAAATACTGTCACAGTCATGAGGGAAGCAGTGTGACAGTCTGAAATACTTAGTTCTGTGCTATTGTAATATAGATGATAAGAAAAAACTGTTGTTTTAACAACAAAAAGAGAAAAAACTGATTTGTAGGATTGAAAAAAATTTGGGGATGGGGGCAGGAGAAATAGAAACTCTGGCTTATTATTGTAAAATTACTGTGATATTATAATAATAGTTTGTGTGTCAATCCTTAATATTTCTCTTTCTGAAGGCGTCTCCCTTGCTTCGCAATCATAATTTACTCGCCCTCATTATTGAATTTTTCCCATGTTTCTTTTGGATGGAATCCAATGCAGCATCAAGTTTTAACATTTTTTCGCGTTTTTCATGTGAGGAGGCAGTTTCAGTGAAAAGTTGTATTTGTTCGATTTTGTCGAGGGTGAGTTTGCCGCCTCGTACTCCAAGAAGCCGGATTGGGGTGCCATCCCAGAGTTCTTTAAAAAGTTTTATACTGATTTGATAAAAGTCGTCAGTAGTATTTGTAGAGTAATCAAGAACTGTCTGGTGGGATTTTCTGCGAAAATGGCTGTCCTTGAGTTCTACTTCAATAACTTGTGCGTAAACCTGATTTTCACGAAGTCGCTTAGTGACGGTTTCGCAGAGTTCTAATAAGACGGGTTTCGCTTCAGAGAGTGAAGTGAGGTCTTTACTTAAAGTAGTGGAATTTCCATAGCCTTTTGGGGCATCAGGAGATTCCTTAACAGGAGAATCATCCCTGCCGTTTGCATAATTCCATAAAGTAACTCCCTGTGAGTTTAAGTGTGCCTTTAAAAAATCAGGGTCGCTTTTAGCAAGGTCACCAATGGTATAGATACCGAGCTGATTTAATTTTTGTGCAGCAGCCTTTCCGGTAAAAAAGAGAGTTCGGACAGGAAGATGCCACATTTTTTCTTCGATTTCTGCTGGAAATAAAGTATGGATTTTGTCTGGTTTTTCAAAATCAGATGCCATTTTTGCAAGAAGCTTATTTGAAGAAACACCGATATTCACGGTAAAACCTAAAGCTTCCCGAACATTCGTCTGAATTTTCTCGGCAGCTTCAAGCGGAGTGGAGTAGAAGTAGTGAAGTCCACTCATATCAAGGTAAGCTTCATCAATAGAAACCTGCTCTACCACAGGAGCATATTTCTTTAAAATAGAAATAAATGCTTCGGAATATTTGTGATAAAGAGGAAAGTTCGGTCGAAAACTTTGCAAAGAAGGACATTTTGTCAGAGCATCAGTAACCGGTTCTCCCGTATGAATACCGAATCGTTTGGCGGAAAGAGACTTGGCGAGAACAACACCTTTTCGCAAAGAGGTGTCTCCACCGATAATTGACGGAATGGTCCGAATATCTGTAGAAGCACCACTTTTAAGCTGGTGGACAGCCTCCCAGCTTAAATAGGCACTATTTACATCAACGTGAAAAATGAGTCTTTTTTCCATAAGTAAAATTCCTTTGTAGATTAATAATTTTATTTCATAGGCAAGGGAGACGAAAACGGGATTATTTTATAAGTTGCTTCAAATCCAAAGAGGGATTTAATCCTCTCGTTCCAAATTCTTCAGTGCATCTTCTTTCCAATCAATCGCCTGTTCCAAACGCTCAATCCTCTGAAAATAATCTTCATAAGCCTCCTCATAATCTTCGGAGTGAAGTCCCCGATAAATCTCCCCAATTTTATAAGTAGCAGAGCGAATCTCTAATTTATCTTGGCGAATCTGGTCTTTTAATTTTAAAATCTCAGCGGTATTTTTTGCTTTATCCACTGTAACCTGGGTGGCAGTCATAAGGTTCTGTCTTAAGGTGTCAAAAAAAGCCATAGGTACCTCCTTTATGAAAATAAAAACAATGGTTTCAAACTGTATTATAGAACAATAGGAAAAATCTGCTTATAAATAAATATTATTTTCTAAAGTTTGAATTAATTTCATAAAAAGATTTATTGATTAAAATTTCTTCTATGTGTAATGGAATTCATATTATGCATAGAATGTAAATTTTATTTTAAATATGAGAAATTTTGGTTGTTAATTAAGAAAAAAATATTTATCGAATCAGAGAAAATACATTTAATATTCCATCCAACAAAAACAGACATTTCTTTTATGAAACAAAAAAGGTTTGTCTAATCAGACAAACCTTTTAAAATGAATAGTCGATAGGGGAATCGAACCCCTGTTTTCGCCGTGAGAGGGCGACGTCTTAGCCGCTTGACCAATCG
>NZ_CAKRCF010000027.1 GCF_934307085.1 uncultured Anaerobutyricum sp. | reverse complement strand
GGAAAGAGAATGTTATGGAAGGTGTATATCCTGAATCTGTTACAGAGATTGTCGCAGATTATCGTAACACTTTTTTCTTTTGCAGCATTACATGGGGATTTACGAAAGCTTCCACGTCTGTTAGCAACCCAGATTTATGTGGTATTAGGTTCAAACTGCGTTCCGATACCAGGAGGCATGGGTGTAACGGATTATTTAATGCTAAAGGGATATCAGCAGCTTATGAGTCGTGAGCAGGCATTTCAGCTTGAGATGCTCAGTCGTGGCCTGTCTTTTTATGTCTGTATCTTTGTAAGTCTGACTGCAGTTTTGATAGGATATGTAACGATTAAGAGAAAAAAGAAATTGGAGAATGAAAATGATAGGATTTTATGATTATACAGTGATACTTACCTATTTATCACTTATGTCAGGAACAATAGGGATTATGCTTTGTTTAAATGGTATGGGGCATCCGTATCTTGGTATGTTTTTTCTGCTCTTTTCCGGATTGTGTGATACATTTGACGGAAAAGTGGCCAGAAGTAAAAAAGACCGCACAACCCAGATGAAAAAGTTTGGGATTCAGATAGACTCTCTGTCCGATTTAATTGCATTTGGAATGCTTCCTGCATGTATAGGAATCGCGATGCTCCGCTACACGATATGTATTCCTGATTTATCGGGAGTTACCCGCTATCTGCTCACACACTATACTTTACAAACGCAGATTGTTTTAAGTCTGATTGCCGTTTTGTATGTGCTTGCTGCGATGATTCGCCTTGCATACTTTAATGTTATGGAAGAAGAAGATCAGAACAGAGATGAAACAGGAGCAAAGATTTACACAGGCTTGCCAGTGACTTCAGCAGCATTGATTTTCCCAGCGGTACTTCTTATACATATGCTTATTCGTGCAGACTTGACCTTCCTATATTTTGGAGTAATGTTAGTAACGGGAGGCTTGTTTGTTTCAAAAATACAGATTAAAAAGCCGCAGAATAAGGGAATTGCTACTATGATTTGCTTTGGTGTGGTGGAATGTGTTGTTTTGATTTTTGCCTTGATGTTTTTGAAAAAATAAATTTCTTTGTATAAATATTCAAGTTACTATAGCATATGTTTACGATGCACTTGGGACATATATAAATAAAAAATAGAAGTACGATATAAATTAGAATCAAATTTTTACTTTATACATCTTTAAATATATATTGTAATTTGTGTTTTGAAACAATATTTTTTATACTATTTTATGAGGGTACTATAGAAGTTTTATTATGTAAGTTTCATTGATTAAGAGATTATAAATAGGAGATTTATACATGACTATCCTAGAATTTTTATATAATACAGTTCCAGGAAGATTTCTTTTAAAACCGTTAACCAGCCCACGGCTTTCACGTATCTGTGGGCGTTTTTTAGATTCTGAATTGTCTTCCTTTCTCATTGAACCATTTGTAAAACAAAATGAGATTCAATTATCAGATTATAAAACAACAGATATAAAAAGTTTTAATGATTTTTTTTCAAGGAAAATAAAAGAGGGAAAGCGTCCGATAGATATGGAAGGACATCATTTCATTGCACCATGCGACGGCTTATTATCTGTCTGGAAAATAGAAGATGACACCGTTTTTCCTGTAAAGCAGAGTCGTTATACGCTGTCCTCTTTGCTGCACAGTAAAAAGCTGGCACAGCATTATAATGGAGGATACTGCATTGTATACCGTCTGTGTGTAAACAACTATCACAGGTATTGTTATGTGGACTCTGGACAAAAAAGTAAAAATTTTTTTATTCCAGGGCGTTTACATACCGTAAGGCCCGTTGCACTTAGGGAGGTTCCTGTATTTGCTGAAAATAGCAGAGAATATACACTAATTCGGACAGAAAAGTTTGGCACAGTTGTTCAGATGGAAGTTGGTGCCATGCTGGTTGGAAGAATTGTAAACCATGAAGGAAAGGGAAAAGCTATCAGAGGGGAAGAAAAAGGATATTTTCAATATGGCGGTTCTACAATTATCGTATTGACTGAACCAGAACGAGTTCACATACGTGAAGATATTTTAAAAAATTCTGCACTCGCAAAAGAAGTGCCCGTAAAAATGGGGGAGGTCATTGGCCATGCACTGGAAAATAAAAGAACGATGGAATAGTTTTCTACCAAAATACGCTATAATACCAATTATTTCAGCTTTATTGATAAATAACTGCATCTACATAGGTGTGGCACAGTTTCGAAATCACTTATCTTTTTCCTCGCTGGCAATTCCTCTAGATGAAAAAATTCCCCTACTGACACCTTTTGTTATTTTTTATGTGCTGGCATATGTACAGTGGGGGATAAATTACATACTAATTGGCAGAGATAGCAAAAGACTATGCTATCAGTTTGTGCTTGGGGATATTTTTTCCAAAGTCATCTGTTTGTTCTTCTTTATTCTGCTACCAACCACATTAAATAGACCGGAAATTACAGGAGCAGATATATTCAGTCAGCTTGTCCGCTTTATCTACTCTGTAGATGCTCCAGTTAATCTGTTTCCATCCATTCATTGCTTAGAAAGCTGGTGCTGTATACGTGCCGCCTTTAAAATGAGTTTGGAAACAGAAAAACGTACACGTTATTATAGAATCGCAACGATTTTTATGTCGATTGGTGTATTTGCATCAACACTATTTATAAAACAACATGTAATTGTAGATATATTTGGGGGAATCGCAGCCTTCGAAATTGGAATGATTGTGGCAAAACTTCTGATTTGTGTGGCTGGGCAGACACCGCTGTAGAGATACTGTGGCCGGATTGCCAGAAGTAATATTGAACAGAGAGACGAAATAATATCCCCTTTTTGGACTCTTGTGCTAAACGTTCCATTTTGCCCAGTAAAGCAGAAACGAATGCGAAGTTTCTATGGTCAAAATTCCACAGCACAAAGGCTCAAAAAGGGGATATTATTTCGTCTCTCTTTCTTATAGGCTTGGAGCAATCCGATTAAAATTCTTCGAATGCGGCTGTCTAATTCTACTACCAACAAATCGAGGGAAAGACTTGGGGTTTCAAACAGGAGTCTTAGTCAAATATATCGTTAGGTATTAGTTGGAATTTTCCACAAATTGTGACGTATAGATTGCAAAAAATATTTTTTTAACACGCTCTAATATTTTTGCAGACATAGTTTTTTCACAACCTTCTGGTGAATCCCCATCTCTCTCCGCTTCTAATTTGTAAATTCAAATGAAAATCCTCATAATGCATATGAACGAAACAGCTGCTGTAGATGGTCTTCTACCGGATTGCTCAGGAAAACTGGAAAAGAGGGATTATTCTAAGGTTGTATTTTGTGACTTTGTGCTGTGGAGTTTTGACTGTAACCTTGCGAGCTCATTTTCGAGCAAGGTTGTCCTATCAGGCAAAACGGAGCGTTTAGCACAATGGAACAAAATACAACCTTAGAATAATCCCTCTTTTAGAAGTCATCGATGCAATCCAACCATAGTATTTCTACAGCGGCGTCTGTCATCAAATTGACAAATTAGAATTTACAAATCAATCTGCTCAATCTTTTGTTCTTCAATATTATGCCGTTTTGCATATCCAGTGAGAATGAGCGTTAAAGCTCCGTCTCCCGTTACATTGCAGGCTGTTCCAAAACTATCCTGTAACGCAAAAATCGTAAGCATTAATGCGGTTCCGGAATCTCCAAACCCAAGAACACCTGTGATAAGACCTAAAGATGCCATAACGGTTCCTCCTGGTACACCAGGTGCACCGATGGCAAATACGCCAAGAAGTACGCAGAAAAGAATCATTGTTCCTGATGTTGGTACTGTACCGTAAAGAATCTTAGAAACAGTCATACAGAAAAATACTTCTGTAAGAACAGAACCACATAGGTGGATATTGGCAAACAGGGGAATACCGAACTGTACCATATCTTTTCTGAGTGGTTTACACTTCTCAGCACACTGTAAAGCAACGGCAAGAGTAGCAGCAGAGGACATTGTTCCAACTGCGGTAAGGTAAGCAGGTCCGTAATTCCTAATAATATCTAATGGATTCTCTCCAGAATAAACTCCGGCGAGTACATACAGTAGAGTCATCCAAATGAAATGACCGACTAAAACGATAACAATAACCTTAAGGAAGACAGGAAGCTGTTTTGTAATGGTTCCTTCGTATGCAAGTGAGCAGAATGTCAGACCGATAAAAAATGGAAGAATCGGAATAATGATTCTTGAAACGATAGAAAGAACGACTTTCTGAAATTCATCTAAAAATGCTGCAATTAAATCTGCCTTTGTCCATGCGGCAGCCAATCCGAGTAAAATAGATAAAACAAGTGCACTCATAACCGGCATAATCTGTGGAATAGAAAGTTCAAAAACGACATCAGGAAGAGTTTTCAATTTATCTGCCGCAGAACTGATAGAAAGATGTGGAATCAGTGCATATCCAGAAGCGGTAGAAAATAGTGCAGCACCTAATGAAGATATATAGGCAATAACAATAGCAACACCAAGCATACGTGAGGCATGTCTGCCAAGTTTCGTAATAGAAGGTGCGATAAATCCGATGATAATTAAGGGAACACAGAAATTAATCAACTGTCCTAAAATATACTTCGCAGTTACAACCACATTTAAAATGGCCGTTGTTGCAGTATTGCCATCGGTATAATTAAGCACAAGCCCTATACAGATACCAAGAAAAACGCCCATTAAGAGCTTAAAAGGCAAGCTGGTAAAAAAATTGTTTTTTTTCATACAAAATCTCCTCTAGTTTTTCTCTCAATTATACTATATTGCAAAAAAAATAACAATGGAATGTTTTACTAGTTAGCATTATAAAGGAGTAGTTATTAGAGGTAATTAAGCTCTAATAACTACTCCTTTATGGTGCCAGATGGTAGCCTAGGCATATTTGTATTTCTTTCTCTGACTGATGAAGAAGCTTACTGTTACGCATAATGTCATTAGTTCAGCAATTCCAATTGCGCCCCAAATACCGTTGATTCCAAATAATGCCGGAAGTAAAAGCAGCATGATTATCTGGAAGACCAGAGTGCGTAGGAAGGAAATTGCGGCAGATATAACACCATTGCTTAATGCAGTGAAAAAAGAGGAACCAAATATATTGAAGCCGTTAATCAGATAGGCAAGGCAATAAATGCGAAATCCGTGTTCAGTCATAGCGAAAAGCTCTGCATCATATCCAACAAAAAGTTTAGAGAGGGGAGTAGCAAGGAGCTGTGAGAGCAGGGCAAGACTAATTCCCCATGTACCTACTAAGCGGAGGCTTTTCTTGAACAGATTTTTAAGTTCCTCCTGATTGCCAGCACCGTAATGATAGCTAATGACTGGTGCACTTCCAATGGAATATCCAAAAAATATTGCGAGGAAGATGAAGTTAATATACATCATTGTTCCGTAAGCTGCGACCCCATTTTCACCAGCAAATTTCATGAGCTGTATATTATAAAGTGAGTTCATGATGGAGCTGGAGAGGTTTGTCATAAGCTCAGAAGAGCCATTAATGCAGGTTTGCAAAAGAACATGACCGTTCCAGTGGGTTTTTCCAAGCCGGAGCAGGCTGGAATTTTCTCTTGTAAAATAAAAAATAGGAAAAAGTCCGCCGATAAATTCGCCACATACTGTTGCAATCGCTGCACCAGCAAGTCCAAATCCCAAAATACCAACAAATAAAAGGTCAAGTATCATATTTGTGACTCCAGCTACAATGATAACATAAAGACCCAGATGTGGCTTTTCAGCAGTAACAAAAAAGCTCTGGAATACATTTTGCAGCATGAAAGCAGGCATGGAAATAAAAGAAAGTCTGGCATATAAAATACAGTCAGAAAGAAGCTGACCCTTTGCTCCAAGCATGGAGGCAATTGTCGGAATGAAAACTGCTCCAAGAATGGAGAGAAGAATGGCCCCACCAGCAGTTACATAAATAAGCATGGAAAAATATTCATTTGCTTTTTCTTCCTTTTTTTCTCCAAGCATTCGGGCAACAATCGCACTACCTCCTGTACCAATCATAAATCCAAGAGCAGATAATCCCATTATAATAGGAAGTGTTAGATTAATGGCAGCAAGAGCTGTCTTACCGACAAAATTCGATACGAAAAGCCCGTCTACCACACTATAAATCGAAGTGAAAATCATCATGATAATAGAAGGCAGAACAAAGCGTAATAATTTTTTATAAGTAAAATGTTCTGATAACTGAATCTTCATAAAATCTCCTTGTTATATTATTAGTTAAGATTAAAGTTTTGAAAACTTTTCTCGCAATGCTGCGATATATTTGCCATGTAACTTCAATAATAAATCACATTCCTGTGGGCTTAATTTGGTAAAAGCTTCATTTTCTGCTTCTACAATAGGAAAAATAGTTTCTTTTAATAAAGTATGTCCACTTTCGGTTAGATGAATGTGTTTACTGCGTCCTTTTCCGCTGGAAAGTGTGAGATATCCTTCCTGCTCTAGTTTACGGATAGCAGAATTTACGGTCTGCTTTGGGATAAACGTAGCATCACAAACATCTTTTTGCAGACAGCCATCACCAACTTCACAGATAGTGTATAGAATGTCAAATGTGCTATTAGAAAGCCCGAACTTTGCAGCGGTATCACGGTAAATATTATTAACTTCATTATAAATGCGGTTATATTCCCGTAAATTTGAACTCATATAAGGGGTGTTGGCAAAATGTTCTTTCAAAATTTCATTCATAAAAAAGTTCCTTTCACATTATGGTTTTATAAAAGTCCGAAATCATACTTACAGTATTATAGTCCGAAATCATACTTATGTCAAGTTACTATTTAATTTGTTTTAAATCTAGCCAAAGCACAGAAGTCCAGAAACCAAATAAAGCATATTTGTGACCTCGGAGCAAGTGTTGGTAAGAGCGCAATAAGCGAGTATTCAACACGCTGCGACTAAAGTCACAAATATGCTTTATTTGGTTTCCGGACTTCGTTTGTTGTTGCCTAATGAATTAAATAGTAATCCTTATTCAGACTTCCATAATCCATGAAGATTGCAGTATTCGTAAGCTGCTACGAACTCATCGCCTGCTGCTAAAGTAAATACAGCTTTAGGTGTATCTCCTGGCTGGAATTTATGAAGCTGTCCGCCATTTTTTGTCTCGATATATACACCCATGATGTAATGCTCTGGAAGCATCGGGTGTTCTACAGAAGAAACAACAACAGTAACCTTGTTGCCTTCCTGTGTTACTACAGGTACGTGTTTTTCTACAGCTGCATCTGTTGTATTAGCCTTTAAATTTTTAAGATTTTCTACGGATTCGCCTGCCCCAAATAACTCTAATAATACTGTTCTGTCTTCTGTACGATAAAATTTAGCCATAACCATTCTCCTTTTCTAAAATTTAAAACTGTTTTATAGTGCTTCTGAGTAAAATAAAAATAGTAACTATTACTTTAATTAAATTATAATATATATAGAATGAATTGTCAATAAAAAAATCTGATTTGTCGAGTTGAACAAATTCCATCACAGCAGCGTCTGTTCAACTCGACAAATCAGATTTTTTTATTGCGAAAATATTCTTGAAATGGTATGATATTTTAGCTAAAGAAGGTGGATTTCACATTTATTTTTAAGTGAGGACAATTCATGATAAATAGTAGATAAGCAAGAGATAAAGAGGTGGTTTTGTGAAAAAAAGAGGTCTTGCTCTGTGTATGTGTGTTATCATGCTTGTAGTAATGCTGACAGGCTGTAGTGTAAATACGCGGAAAATTAAGTTTGGTGCAGCTGGCCTTGGCGGAACGTATCGTGTGTTTGGTGATACTTTTGCTAATCTGGTGACATCAAAGAACAAGAAGTATAAGATGGAAGTTAAGACAACAGCGGGGTCTGCTGCGAATCTTCGTCTGCTTTCAGATGGTTATATTCAGATGGCGGTTGCGCAGACAGATTTAACAAATGATGCATATGAGAGAACAGGCATTTTTGAAAATGAAAAGAAGAATGGAGGATACAGTGCAGTTGCTGCATTGTATACAGAGGCCTGCCAAATTGTTGTGAAAGCAGATTCAGCGATTAATACGGTAGAAGATTTACAGGATAAGAGAGTCAGTGTTGGAGAAGAAGAGTCTGGTACAGAGCAGAATGCGAAGCAGATTCTTGCAGCATACGGACTGAATGACAGTATTGTTGATGAAGTGAATCTTGATTATTCGAATGCGGCAGAGGAGCTTAAGGAAGGGAAGATTGATGCCTTTTTCTGTACTGCCGGAGCACAGACAACTGCAATTGGAGAACTTGCAAAGAAATGTAATATCCGTCTTTTAAATATTGATAAAAAGGGTGCGGAAAAATTAAAGAAGACATATAAGTTCTATACAGATTGTACGATTCCGAAAGAAACTTATAATGGACAGACAGAGGATGTGCAGACTGTTGGCGTAAAGGCCGTGCTTCTTGCAAGTGATAAGCTTTCTGCGAATACTGTAAAGGATATCACAAAGATTTTATTTAAGAATAAGCAGGAATTACAGTATGCTCTTCCAGTAGATATTTCGCTTGATGAGAAGTCTGCGGTGGAAGGAATTACAATTCCGTTCCATAAAGGAGCAGCGGCATATTATGAGGAATGTGGCATAGATGCCGAAGAATTAACGACAGAGAAAGGGAGCAACTAATGAGCGAAGGTAATAGTTTATGAAGATTCAGTTAGATATGTATCAGACAATTGCCGTAGCGGTAGTTGTTCTGATGTTAGGAAAGTTTTTAAGAGAGAGAGTGGAATTGCTAGAGCGATTCTGTATCCCTGCACCGGTAATCGGTGGTGTTATATTTGCAATTTTTACCTGTATTTGCTATGTAACGGGAATTGCAGAATTTTCTTTTGATGATATTTTAAAAGAAGTATGTATGGTATTTTTCTTTACATCTGTAGGCTTCCAGGCAAACTTAAAGGTATTGAAAAGTGGCGGAAAGGCATTGATTGTCTTTTTAGGACTCGTTATTATATTGATTTTATGTCAGAACTTTTTGGCAATCGGACTTGCAAAAGTATTGCACATCAGCCCCTTGGTAGGCCTTTGTACAGGTTCTATTCCAATGATTGGAGGACATGGTACAGCAGGTGCGTTTGGTCCGGTTCTTGAGGATTTTGGTGTAGAAGGGGCAAGTACTTTATGTACAGCAGCGGCAACCTTTGGTTTAATTGCAGGAAGCGTTATGGGTGGTCCTATTGGAAAGAGACTTATTGAGAGGAAAAATCTTTTAGACACTGTTGTTGCAGGAGATGATAGTCTTTTAGTAGAGGATGAAAAAAGACATGAACGCCATGCGAGCATGTATCCGGCAGCGGTATTCCAGCTTATTATTGCGATTGGTATTGGAACAATTATTTCAAAGTTGTTATCTCTTACAGGAATGACATTTCCAATTTATATTGGAGCGATGATTGCGGCAGCCTGTATGAGAAATATTGGAGAGTATTCTGGAAAGTTTAGCATTTATATGGGGGAGATTAATGATATCGGTGGTATCAGCTTATCTCTTTTCCTTGGTATTGCGATGATTACATTGAAATTATGGCAGCTGGCTGATCTGGCATTGCCATTGATTACGTTATTGGCAGGACAGACAATTCTTATGTTTGTTTACACATATTTTGTAGTATTTAATGTTATGGGGAGAGACTATGATGCTGCAGTATTATCAGCTGGTGTGTGTGGATTTGGTATGGGAGCCACTCCAAATGCGATGGCCAATATGCAGGCAGTATGTGAAAGATATGCTCCGTCTGTCAAGGCATTTTTATTAGTTCCACTGATTGGAAGTTTATTTGCAGACTTCCTTAACAGTTTGGCGATTACGTTTTTTATAAACTTTTTGTAATTGTTCAAATTAGTGAAAATATTTCGTAATCACATTAAGGTATAATGTGAGAATAATCATGGGGTTTGAACAGTTACTACTTTTTATAATATTGAAAGAGGGATTTTTTATGTTCGGTAAAAAGAAAAAAGTAAAACACGCAGAGCGTCATGTAGATTATAAGGTATCCAGTGAAAATCTTGCAATGCCGGAACTCCATATTGGAGAGGACAATTGTAAAGAGGCGCCGGAAAAGGAAAAAGATGAGTTTATCACCTATGAAAATGTAGCGATTCCAGAGGTTCATATTAAAAAAAGAAAATAAGACCAATGTGCCTCATTTTTTAGTTTAGAGAATGTTTTAAATATGCTTTATTGAATTAAAAGAGTCTGTTTTGATATTTATAGTAATTCTATTTTTATAAATATCAAGACAGACTCTTTTACCAAGACCGATTTTTTTGATTATGCTTTAGGATTATCTTCTAGCCCGGTAAATTCAATATCTGGAAGAAGTTCAAAGTAGAAATCAGGATATTTTTTTGCAAGGGCAAGGATACATTCATCCTGAAGAAATTTGAACTTGGATAGAGAAACAGTATCTTTATCAAAAGTGATGTAGACGCTGACCCACAGTTTTCGACCGGTTCTTACAATATCATAATAAAGGTTTTTATGGCCGTAGATGCCAATGATAGGTTCTACAGTCGCTTTAATGTCCTCGATAGTTTCTTCTTCCGGTGGAATGAGCATCAAATCGCGGAATCCAGTAATGATTGTGCGAATTGGTGTTGGAATCATAATAAGGGACAAAACGACAGTAATAATCTGATCAAGGTAAGGTACAAATTTCTGAAACCATGTAAATGGGATAAACATTGGTAGCAAAAAGGCACATGCCATACCAAAAGAAACAACGCTATCCATACGCCAGCCTTGCATTTCCATGTTTATAAGCGGAGATTGCATTGTCTTATTTTTTATGTAAAGATAAACGGTAACAATAATTCCGAGAATACAGGCAAAAAGTTCAAAATATGCGACAGTATTAAAGGAGATAATATGTCCGCCATGAATCATCAGGTTAATGTTATTAAAGATTAACCCAAAAGTAACGGCGGTCATTGTAATACCTTTTATTACAATAAATAAAGTTTCTATCTGCGTATATCCAAATGGATGCTGTTCATTTGCTGGTCGATAAAGGAATGGAATCAGGAAAAGAGATGGTAGGAGCATTACAAATTCTACCCCATCATAAACGGCATCAAGCAAAACTGCCTGAGAGCTAGTTACAATTGCCATGATAAGTTCAATTACGACAAAAAGTAAATTACCATAAAGCGAGACAGACATCGCTGACTTTTCTCTTTTTTGCGTTTTTCGTCCTACATGCATGATAATCCTCCAAAAGTGTGTTATAGTAATAACTCTGGATAATTATTTATATACAGAGTTAGCTGGTGTAGTCTTTATAATCATATATTATAAAATGATATAGAGCAAAATCAGAGTAAGTAGACTCTGAACAATTATGTATTATAAATTATAAAAGAAATCTGGTAAAAAGGCAAATTAGAAGAAATTTTTAGAGTATCCTATAAAAAAGAAACTCTAAGAAAATTTTTTTAGTTTCTATAATATTTTCGTAATAAAATAAAGAAATTTTAAATTTCCATAATAAAGCAAGCAGGTTGTTTTATATCAAAATGAAAGAATGCAAATTTTAGAAAAAGGAGAGCAAAAATGTCAAAAACGACAATCAATGATATGACCGTCGGAAGTCCAGCAAAGCTAATTATCAAGTTTATGATTCCGATGTGTCTAGGAAACTTATTTCAGCAGTTTTATAATGTAGTAGATTCTATTGTAGCGGGGCAGTTTTTAGGAGTACAGGCACTTGCTGCGATTGGAAGTACCGGTTCCCTGATGTTTTTCGTCATTGGCTGGCTCAATGGTCTGACTAGTGGATTTGCAATCATGGTTGCCCAGTGTTTTGGTGCAAAACAGTATGACAGAATGAGGCATTATGTAGCAATGTCTATTTATTTATCTGTTGCATTTGCTCTTGTAATGACGATTGGTTTTTCTGTTGCAAATGAACCGATACTTCGTCTGATGAATTATTCAGACGAAATTATGCCATCTGTAAAAGGATATATGGGAATTATTTATATGGGCTTACTCGTTACAGTAGCTTATGATGCTCTATCCGCTTTTTTAAGAGCATTAGGCGACTCACGTTCTCCGTTATACTTTCTCATGATTTCTGCAGGAATTAATGTAGTACTTGATATTGTACTTATCGTAGTGATGGGAATGGGCGTAGAAGGCTGTGCTTATGCCACAGTAATCGCACAGGCAATTTCTGCATTCTTATGCTTTATTTATATTTGCAAAAAGTTCCCGATACTCCGCCTGAAAAAGGAAGATTTCAATATTTCCTTTAAATCCTTAGGAAAACTGTTGGGACTTGGTGTTCCGATGGCTTTACAGTTTTCTATCACAGCAATTGGGACAATTATTGTGCAGGGAGCCATTAATATTTACGGTGAAGACTGCATGGCAGGATTCTCTGCTGCCGGAAAACTCCAGAATATTTTCATGACAGTATTCATTGCCTTTGGCGCAACCATCGCTACTTATGTGGGACAGAACCGCGGAGCCGCAAAAATGGACCGTGTAAAGCAGGGAGTGCGCTGCACTCAGTACATGATCTGGGGCTGGAGCATCGTAAACATGATAGCCATGTTCTTCTTTGGCAAATACATGACCTACCTATTTATTAGTCCATCAGAAACAGAAGTAATTCATGTGGCAGTAACCTATTTTCACACTGTATTTTTGTTCTATCCGTTCCTCGGAAGCATTTTTCTCTATAGAAATACACTGCAGGGAATGGGATATGGCTTGATTCCTATGATAGGAGGAATCTTCGAACTAGTAGCCAGAAGTGCCATCGTAACATTGGTAGCTGGACGAACAAGTTTCGCAGGTGTATGTATGGCAGACCCAGCAGCGTGGATTGCAGCATTGGTGCCATTATTGCCATATTACTTCTACATAATGAAAAAATGGGAAAAGTAAAAATTAATATTTTACTTTTTGATCTTCCACTGATGTTCGGAAATCTTTTGCAACAGTTATATAATATTGCTGATACATGGGTTGTTGGACATTTTTTAGGGCTGATGCAATAGGGATTGGTTATTACTTAGGTTCTGATTTATGAAGCGGAACAGATGCCGTTGTGGAGAATTTTGCAATGGAAAATCTCAAAGAAACGTGATAATATTTCTCTGTAAGTTTTGAAAAATATATTTAATTATAAAAACGAAGTTGAAAGGGAAAATAAATGGATATTACAATAAATGAGTTAGAACAGTTATCCACAGATAGTTATACATTACTTGATATGCGCGGTGATGTGGAAGTTGGACATGGTATTATTCCAGGAGCAATTCATATGAGTCAGGAAGATATTTTAGAAAAATATTCTGGTGGACTTATAAAACTAGATGAAGCAGAAGCACAGGAAAGAGAAGGTTTAACAGGAAAGAAGCTCATTATTTACTGTGCAAGAGGACGTATCAGTCAGGAACTTGCAGAAGAACTTCGTGACAGGGGATATGATGCATACAGTCTGAAAGGTGGTTATACCTCCTGGCTATTGAATCAGATGAAAAATCAACAGGCAGATGAAGTATGTGCACAGGTGGAAAAGAGTATCCGTAAAAAGTTTCGTAAAAATATCTGGTGTAAGTTTACAAAAGCGATTAATCAGTATGAACTGGTAAAAGAAGGAGACTGCATTGCAGTATGTATTTCTGGTGGAAAAGATTCCATGTTGATGGCAAAACTTTTTCAGGAATTAAAGCTTCATAATAAGTTCCCATTTGAGGTGAAGTTTATCGTTATGGATCCTGGATACAGTCCGGAAAACAGAAAGGTAATTGAGGAGAATGCGAGAAAGCTGAAGATTTCGATTCACATTTTTGAATCTGATATTTTTGAGTCCGTATATCATATCGAAAAGTCTCCATGTTATCTTTGTGCCAGAATGAGAAGAGGTTACCTCTACAATTTTGCCAAAGAATTAGGCTGTAATAAAATTGCTCTCGGTCATCATTATGATGATGTTATTGAGACAATTCTTATGGGAATGCTTTACGGTGCTCAGATTCAGACAATGATGCCAAAGCTCCATAGTACAAACTTTGAAGGAATGGAATTGATTCGTCCGCTCTACCTGATTCGTGAAGATGATATTAAGGCTTGGAGAGATTATAATGATCTTCGATTTATCCAGTGTGCCTGCAAGTTTACAGATACTTGTACGACATGTAATAACGAGGAGAATCAGTCCAAGCGAGTAGAAATCAAACAGCTCATTGCGGAAATCAAGAAAAAGAATCCATATGTGGAAGCTCATATCTTTAAGAGTGTAGAAAATGTAAATATTGAAACAGTTATTGCCTACAAAAAAGATGGAGTCAAACACCATTTTTTGGATAATTATGATTTGAACCAATAGGTTTAAAATGCAAAATTGAAGATGGTTTTTGTCCGAAGACTTCAATCAGTGTGCTGGCTTTTTCGTAGGCGGTATCGACGGCTTTTTTTACGGCACCGTAATCACCACTTACGCCGATGATTACTTCGTTGGTGTGAGACAGGTTAATGGAAGGCGTTCCATACCACACGATATCGACTGGGGAAGACTTTACGGCGGTGTCCGCGGCAACGATGGCAATTCCGGCAGGACCGGCGCAGATAAAGCCGAAGGCTTTGCCAAGTGGTGCATCAAAAATCCGGTGAAGAACTGGACCTGCATTGGCAGTTACGTGCATTTCCATGTGACCGACTTCATTGATGTAAATATGTTCGGCTTTCTCATCAATGAGTGTAAGAGCGACTTCTACCGCACGTCTGGCATCGCTCACATCATAAGCCCCAAGAACAATCAGGTTTCCGTGACCAGAATATCCTTCGGTATCTCTTGGAAGTTCAAAAATAAGAAGTTCTACGTTACAGGCTTTTGCTGCCTCATCTACAGAAAATGCCTGTGCGGCAGCACCAGTTCTTGAAGTAAGAATTCCAAGAGAAGCATACTGCTTAGGAATCTTTAAAAGAGTCCGCACTTCCGGGTCGATATTAGGGATAACCATGCCGATTGTGTGGCCTGCGGCTGTTCCAATAAATTCATTTGTAGTAGGGGTAAATTTTGCGTGACTCATAAAAATAGGTACCTTTCTCTATAGTTAATAAAATAATAATGTTCTATAATAAGTGGGGTTTAATTTATAAAGTCATAACGATACTCTTTTTATGGATTTCTCATATAATCAAGCATTTTATTTGTCTTAGATTTTGAGTGTTGTAAATTTTATATAATAAAAATCCCACATTCTGCACATATTGTATCGCAGAATATGGGAGAGATAAATGGAAACCTTTGCACTGAAGGGATATCTTTTTATAATGATTTTATATAGTTGTGAGGCCTTCTTTTTTCTTTTGTTGAAAAGAGGGTTGTGTTGAACTAGTTGGTCGGTTTTAACCTGCTTATGGTTTTTGATTTTCCAAAGATAGAGCAGATGATTTTCTGAATAAAGTCTTTAAATACCATTTAAATCTTCTCAATTTCCTTGCGTAACTTCAACATCTTCTTATCAATCTTTGCAATGTCAATCGCACATTCCTTTAACTCTTTCCGAATTCGTTCAGCCCCCTTTTTTTCATTCTTATAACAAAGCTGGTATTCAAGAATCGCCCAGTAGTTCATAGCGGCAGAACGAATCTGAATCTCAATGTAGTTAACATCATAAGCGGTACTTGTTGGTTTTAAAATAAGATGAATACTGCGGTATCCGCTGGCTTTTGGCTTATTAATATAATTTTTCTCCTTTACAAGCTCATAGCCGGGAAGATTTTTAATAGTTCCAGCTACACGGTACACATCATCCTGAAAAGAGCATATGATACGAATTCCGGCAAGGTCGCGCAGAGTCGCTACTGCCTTATTAAGAGAAACTTCTCTGTTCTTACGGTGCAATTTTTCCACAATACTTTCCGGGCTCTTAATACGGCTTGTAGTATATTCAATAATATTTCGATGATAAGTTCCGGAAAGTGTTCTCTCGAGTCGCTTAATATGTGGCATCATTTCATCAATAAGTAGTTGGCATTGTTCCTTTATATGATGCTGCTTCATATCATTTTCCATAACAGCTACTTCTTTTTGAAACTTCGTACCCGTAGTCCCCATTTGTTTTACTGGTTTGGTTTTCTTCTTTTTCACGTAAATTCATTCCCTCTTTCTCTTTATTATATTTAAAATTCAATGTATATAGTTTATTACTGAAATTATATTTGAGTTTTATTATATATACAGAAGCATTCTCTTTACACATACAATATTAGTATACGCTATATACTTTTATTTCTCTAGCAAATATTAGAGAAATAAAAGTAAAAAAATAGTAATAAATAGTAATTGAACAAAATCGCTGTGCCACAGCCTTGACAGACCATCGCGCAGCGATTTTGTTCAATTACTATTTAGCTGCTTCTTCTTCAGAACTTTTACTTTCATTTTACAAAACTTTGGTTTTGAACTTTACATTTGCCCAGTATTCTTTAGGGGAAGCTTGAGGAAAGCAAGCTTAAGAAAGAAGAAAAAAGTAAAGAAAATAAGAAAGAAGGATTACAATCATGAAGAAATTTATCAGCTTCGCATTAATCGCAGCGATGGCAGTAACAACTCTTGTAGGATGTGGAAACAAAGGAGCAAAAGCAGATGGCGGAAGTTCCGATGCAGCAATCACTGTAATGTCAAGAGAAGATGGTTCCGGAACAAGAGGAGCATTTATCGAATTGTTCGGTATTGAAGAAGAAGAAAACGGAGAAAAAGTAGATAAGACAACAGATGAAGCAAGTATTACAAATAGTACTTCCGTAATGATGTCTTCCGTAGCAAATGATGCAAATGCAATCGGTTATATCTCTCTTGGATCTTTAAATGATACAGTAAAAGCTGTAAAGATTGATGGCGCAGAAGCTTCTGTAGATAATGTAAAGAGCGGTAGCTACAAAGTAGTAAGACCTTTCAACATTGTATTAGGAAAGAAAACAAGCGATGTAGCAAATGACTTCGTAAATTACATCATGAGTGCAGACGGACAGAAGATTATTGAAGATAACGGATATATTCCAGTTGACGAAGGTGCAGCAGCTTACCAGGCAAGCAATGCAAAAGGTAAAGTAGTTGTTGGTGGTTCTTCCTCTGTATCTCCTGTAATGGAAAAATTAGTAGAAGCTTATAGTAAGGCAAATACAAATATACAGGTAGACGTTCAGACAACAGATAGTACAACAGGTGTTTCTTCTACAGTAGAAGGTTCTTATGACATTGGTATGGCATCCAGAGACTTAAAAGATGATGAGACAGCGCAGGGTGTAGAAGGTAAGACAATCGCAAAAGATGGTATCGCAGTTATCGTAAATAATGAAAGCTCTGTAGATGAATTATCCACAGATCAGGTAAAATCAATCTTCACTGGTGAAACAACATCATGGAGTGACATTACAAAATAAAGGAGTGGGGCAGACATGGCAAAATCTAAAGAAAAAATCATGGAAATCGTTTTCCTCCTCGCTGCTTGTGTCTCCATTCTTGCTGTAGCATTAATATGTGTATTCCTTTTCGCAAACGGAATACCGGCAATGAAGAAAATCGGCTTTGCCGATTTTCTTCTTGGTACGACATGGAAACCGGGAAATGATATTTATGGTATCTTCCCAATGATTCTTGGAAGTATCTATGTTACAGTAGGAGCGATTATTATCGGTGTTCCAATCGGATTACTTACCGCTGTTTTTCTGGCATGGTATTGTCCAGAAAAGATATATAAAGTTATAAAACCGGCAGTAGAACTTTTAGCAGGTATTCCATCTGTAGTATATGGTTTCTTTGGTATGGTGATGATCGTGCCAACAATCCGTTATAACTTTGGTGGAACAGGAAGTAGTATTTTAGCAGCGTCCATTCTTTTAGGAATTATGATTCTTCCGACAATTATTGGTGTATCTGAAAGTGCGATTCGTGCCGTGCCAGGAAGTTATTATGAAGGTTCTCTGGCACTTGGTGCAACACATGAGAGAAGTATTTTCAGAGCTGTTTTACCAGCAGCAAAGTCAGGTATCTTTGCAGGAATCATTCTTGGTGTAGGCCGTGCGATTGGTGAGACAATGGCAGTTATCATGGTAGCTGGTAACCAGGCGAGGGTACCAAACGGTATTTTAAAGGGTGTTCGTACACTGACGGCGAATATCGTAATGGAGATGGGATATGCAGAAGGTCTTCACAGAGAAGCGTTAATTGCAACCGGTGTTGTGTTATTCGTGTTTATCCTTATTATCAACCTTGCATTTTCTATTATAAAAATGCGTTCAGAAAAAGAATAGACAGGAGATGAGTAATAAAATGGAAAATATTCAGCAGGCAGCAAAACCGACCGCTATGATGAACGAAGCTCCTATGAACCATCTGACATTAAGTGACAGATTAAAGTCCTATAAAAGGACACCAGGTTCTTTTCTTGTTATGTTGCTCGTTGTTTTATCCGCAGTCGCAACAATTGCAGCACTTGTATTTTTAATTTTGTATATTTTAGTAAATGGTATCCCGTATATTAATGCAGATTTATTTTCCTGGACATATACTTCAGAAAACTGTTCGGTAGTTCCGGCAGCAATTAATACTGTAATTATGGCAGGCATTTCCCTGTTACTGGCTGTTCCATTTGGAATCGGCTCAGCAATCTATTTAGTAGAGTATGCAAAGAAGGGGAATAAATTAGTAAAGGTTATCCGAGTAACAGCAGAAACTTTAACAGGTATTCCATCTATCGTATATGGATTATTCGGTATGTTATTCTTTGTAACCGCGTTAAAATGGAAATTCTCCATCCTTGCAGGTGCATTTACTTTAGCAATTATGATTCTTCCAGTTATTTTAAGAACAACAGAAGAAGCATTATTGTCTGTACCAGATTCTTACCGTGAAGGAAGCTTTGGACTTGGTGCAGGAAAGCTTAGAACTATCTTTAAAATCGTTCTTCCGGCAGCCGTACCAGGAATTCTTTCTGGAGTTATCCTTGCAACCGGACGAATTGTAGGAGAAACCGCAGCATTAATTTACACAGCAGGTAGCGTAGCCAAGATTCCAAGCAGTGCATTTTCATCAGGAAGAACATTGGCAGTGCATATGTATTTACTTGCAAATGAAGGTCTCCATGTAAATCAGGCTTACGCAACTGCAGTAATTTTACTGATACTTGTTATTGGAATCAATGCATTATCTTCCTTTATTGCAAAGAAAATTTCTAAAGCATAATAAAAAAGGGCAACACACAAAACGACATTTATGATATTTTTCAGAAAGGCAGGACAATATCTTGGCAAATAAAATGATGATTGATGACCTGAATCTGTATTACGGTCAGTTTCACGCATTAAAAGATATCTCTTTAAATATACAGGAAAAAGAGATTACCGCATTCATCGGACCATCCGGTTGCGGTAAATCTACTTTATTAAAATCTTTAAACCGTATGAATGATTTAGTAGAGGGATGTAAGATTACCGGGCAGGTAACGTTAGACGGAACAGACATTTATAGAGATTTAGATGTCAATCTTTTAAGGAAAAGAGTTGGTATGGTATTCCAGAAACCGAATCCATTTCCAATGAGTATTTACGATAACGTAGCTTACGGTCCAAGGACACACGGAATTCATAACAAGGCAAAACTTGACCAGATTGTAGAAGAGGCATTAAGAGGAGCCGCTATCTGGGATGAGTTAAAAGGTCGACTGAAAAAGAGTGCGTTAGGTTTATCTGGTGGACAGCAGCAAAGACTTTGTATCGCAAGAGCATTAGCTGTAAAACCAGAAGTATTATTAATGGATGAACCAACATCCGCACTTGATCCGATATCCACCATTAAAATCGAAGAGCTGGCACAGGAATTAAAGAAAGATTACACAATCGTAATGGTAACTCATAATATGCAGCAGGCAACACGAATTTCTGATAAAACTGTTTTCTTCCTGTTAGGGGAAATTATTGAAGCAGGAAAAACAGACGAATTATTCTCTATGCCAAAGGACAAACGTACAGAGGATTATATTACAGGGAGGTTTGGTTGATATGCGTATTCGTTTTGATGAACAGCTTGAACAGCTTAACAAAGAAATGATCAATATGGGAACGATGATTGAGGAATCCATCGGAGATGCCGTAAAAGCATTAATGAAACAGGATGTGGAGCTTGCAAAAAAAGTAATGTCAGGTGATGCAGAGATTGACCGTACAGAGCGTAAAATCGAGGACTTATGTTTAAGACTTCTGTTGCAGCAACAGCCAGTAGCAAGAGACCTTCGAAATATTTCAGCAGCTCTTAAGATGGTAACAGATATGGAGCGAATCGGTGACCATGCGACAGATATTTCAGAACTGGCAATTGTTCTCTCAGAGAAAAAATATGTCAAAAAGTTAGATCATATTGAAGAAATGGCAAGAGAGACAATGGTCATGCTTATCCAGAGCTTAGAGGCTTATGTAGAAAAAGATTTGGATAAAGCACAGAAAGTGATTGCACACGATGACGTGATTGATGATCTTTTCGAGGAAGTAAAGCAGGAATTGATTGAGCTGATCAGAAATCATGCTGACGAAGGGGAACAGGCAGTAGATCTTTTGATGGTTACAAAATACTTCGAGCGAATCGGAGATCATGCGACAAATATCGCAGAGTGGGTTATCTTTTCCATTACCGGACAGATTGCAGGATAATGAAAAGAACAGTGTAAATATAAAAAAGCAACGATACGGAAGTATATTACATACTAGACTGGCATCGTTGTTTTTTTATTTATATATTTAGGAACATTTGTTTTTATATGTCGAAAAGAGAAATAATTTTACATAAACTTTACATAGTGCTCTCTTTGGATTTTACATACATATGTTAACGTAAAAACTACATAATAAATGTGTAAAAAATAGTAGTTGAGTATGTAAAATGGAGGAGAGAGTATGGATATTTTTGGTATTTTATCAATGATAGGAGGATTGGCATTATTCCTTTATGGTATGGATGCGATGGGTGCAGGTCTTTCAAAGCTGTCCGGCGGTCGTATGGAGCGTCTTCTTGAGAAGCTGACCTCAAAAAGAATTATGGCGGTATTATTAGGAGCAGGTGTTACGGCAGTTATCCAGTCTTCATCTGCAACAACAGTAATGGTCGTTGGTTTTGTAAACTCAGGAATTATGAAGCTGAATCAGGCTGTTGGTATTATTATGGGTGCCAATATTGGTACAACAATCACATCCTGGCTTTTAAGTCTTACCGGAATTCAGGGAAGCAGTTTTGTGTTAAAAATGTTAAAACCATCTTCGTTTTCTCCAATCTTAGCCGTGATAGGTGTAGCATTTATCATGTTTGCCAAAGATGAGAAAAAGAAAGATATTGGTAGTATTTTTATTGGATTTGCTATTTTGATGTATGGAATGGAAGCAATGAGTGGTGCTGTAGCACCTCTTGCAGATAACGAAAAGTTTACAGGAATTCTAACAATGTTTTCTAATCCATTTCTTGGATTATTAGCAGGTACAATTTTGACTGCGGTTATTCAGAGTTCTTCTGCGTCTGTCGGTATTTTACAGGCACTTTGTGCAACCGGAGCGGTAAATTTCAGTACAGCACTTCCAATTATCATGGGACAGAATATCGGTACTTGTGTAACTGCCATTATTTCAAGTGTTGGTACAAGCAAGAATGCAAAAAGAGCGGCAGCAGTGCATCTTTTCTTTAATATTACTGGTACGATTATTTTTATGGCTGTATTCTATACATTAAATGGATTTATTCATTTTCAATTTTTAAATACAGCGGCAAGTCCGGCAGGAATTGCTATTATCCACAGTTTATTTAATATTGGTGCAACGATCCTGTTATTCCCATTTGCAAATCTTCTTGAGAAAATGGCGATTCTTGCAATTCCAGATAAGGAATCTGAAGTAGAAGAAATGGAAGAAGAGAAAATCAATCCAGATCTTGCAAGATTAGACGAGCGTTTCTTAGACAAGCCAGGTTTTGCAATGGAGGAATGCCGTGGCGTAGCTATTAATATGGCAAGAAAGTCTAAAAAGGCAATGAATCTTGCGATTGATCTATTAAAAGAATACGATGAAAAGACATCTGCCAGAGTAGAAAAGTTAGAGAATCAGATTGATCAGTATGAAGATGCACTTGGTACTTATCTTGTTAAACTGAGTGGAAGAGATCTTTCTGTAAAGGATAGCCGAACTTTATCGGTTCTATTGCATTGTATTGGAGATTTTGAACGAATTTCAGATCATGCGGTAAACATTCGTGATGCTGCTGTGGAAATGAATAAAAAGAATCTGCAATTCTCAGATAAAGCAAAGAAGGAATTGCTTGTATTTTCTAATGCGATTCGTGAAATTATCGACAGGGCAGTTCTTGCCTTTGAAACGGGAAACATTGAACTGGCAAAAGAAGTAGAACCATTAGAGCAGGTCGTAGACTCTCTGAATAAAGAGGAAAAACAGAGACATATCAACCGTCTTAGAACGGGTGCATGTACGATTGAGCTTGGATTTGTTCTCTCAGACATTTCTACGAACTTCGAACGTGCTGCAGATCACTGCTCAAACATTGCCGTATGCCTGTTACAGGTAGACGAGGGAGGGTTTGACACCCATGAATATCTTGATATACTAAAAGAAGAAAACAGTGAAGAATTTCGACATGAATATATGGAGCTTAGCGAGAAATATGCTTTGCCGGAGAGTAAACATGGAGGAAAATAATTATGGCAAATATTTATATAGTAGAGGATGACACAAGTATTCAGGAGATTGAGGCAATCGCATTAAAAAATAGCGGTCATAATGTAGAACAGTTTGATGATGCGGCACATTTCTATAAAAAGTTAGAAGAAAAATTACCAGATCTTGCGATTCTTGACATCATGCTTCCAGATGAGGACGGCTACGAAATCGTAAAAAAGCTTCAGCAGAATCCTGCCACCAAGAAGCTTCCTGTTATCATGGTAACTGCAAAAACTTCTGAGATTGACATGGTAAAAGGGCTCGATATTGGAGCAGACGATTATATTAAAAAACCATTTTCTATTATTGAATTTATTACAAGAGTAAAGGCAGTGTTGCGCCGTACTGTAGAGCAGACAGACGATAAATATATGACAATCGGAGACATTTTCTTAGATAACGAACGTCATGTTGTTTATGTTGATAATAAGGGAATTGAGCTGACGTACAAAGAGTACGAACTGCTAAAACTTCTCATGCACAATGCTGGAATTGTTCTGACTAGAGAAAAAATTATGGAGCGTGTGTGGGATACCGAATTTGAAGGTGAATCTCGAACCGTTGATATGCATATCAAGACACTCCGTAAGAAGTTGGGAGACAGTAGCAGTCATATTAAGACGGTGCGAAATGTTGGGTATGTTATGGAATAGGGGACTTTTTTATGAGAAGAAAGATTAATGTGCAATTAATCAGTATCTCGATTATTGCGATTATTTCTACGATGCTGGTCATGCTATTTGTATTTTATGATTTATTTCAAACACAGGTACAGGATGATCTTAGAGCCAATGCTATTGTATTAAAAAATACAAGCATTTTTCATTCGGGGAACGAAAAGGCAATACATATGGATTACCGGGAACTGCGTGTGACGTGGATTTCATCAGATGGAACGGTTCTTTATGATAACGATGCCGATGTCGGAACTATGGATAACCATATGAGTCGTCCAGAAGTAAAGAATGCATTTAAAAGAGGAGATGGAAGTGCTGTTCGTCAATCTGCAACAATGGGAACGAATACATTTTATTATGCAGTAAAGCTAAATGATGGCTCCGTTCTTAGAGTGGCGAGAGAGGCGAGCAATATATGGAGTGTTGGTGGAAAGATTATGCCAATTGTAGCAGCAACGATTCTTGTAATGATGATTCTTTGTATTATACTGGCTCATTTTATGACTAAGAATCTTGTAAAGCCAATTGAGCAGATGGCAGTGGATATCAATGATTTTTCTATTACACCGGCGTATAAAGAACTGGCTCCGTTTGTGGCAACTATACGGGCACAGCATGCTGATATTTTAAAAAGTGCGAGAATGAGACAAGACTTCACCGCAAATGTTTCTCACGAATTAAAGACACCGCTCACAGCCATATCCGGCTATGCTGAGCTTATGGAAAATGGCATGGTGCCGTCAGAAGAAATCGGAAACTTTGCACAGAAAATTGAGAAGAATGCCCGACGATTGCTTTCTCTTATTAATGACATTATCCGTCTTTCTGAATTGGACAGTTCAAATACTCAGCTTGCAGTCGAGAAGTTTGACCTTTTCGAAGAGGTCCAGCTTTGTGTGGAAAATATGCAGATATATGCCGAAAAAAATGATGTAATCATCACTTATGAGGGCGGACATCAGGAAATTACAGCAAACCGCGACATGATAAACGAACTTATCAATAATCTTTGCGCTAACGCCATTCGTTACAATAAGAAGAATGGAACCGTAAAGGTCAGAGTAGATAGTTCACAAGGTCACCCATATATCAGTGTGGCAGACACTGGAATCGGTATTCCAAAAGAGCATCAAAAGAGAATCTTCGAACGTTTCTACCGTGTTGATAAAAGTCGTTCCAAACAGACAGGAGGAACTGGTCTTGGGCTTGCCATCGTAAAACATATTGTTGCCCTGCACGATGCACAGCTAAATTTAGAGAGCGAAGTTGGCAAGGGAACAAAGATTACCGTGACCTTTTAAACTGACCATAGTAAACTACTAGGAAAACTCAGAAAAGAAAAACTGAATAGAGAAATCAAAACAAACTGGCCATATTGACTATATCTAAATTGGATATTTTAATATGGTCATTTTTACTGTAGTATACCGACAGATGCAAAATTTAACACAGTCAATACAGACGCTAATTTATGAAAAGGAATTAAAAGCTAATTTTATTCCGTTACGCTGGACATTCCGTTTTGCCCAATAAAACAAAATTCTTCTCGATAAGTCCCTCGAAGAATTTATGGTCAAAACTCCATAGCGTAAAGTCATAAAATTAGCTTTTGATTCCTTTTCATAAATTAGCTGTGCGTAGCAGCCGGAAGGGATTGAAATTTTTAGTTTTGTTAAAATTTGCTGTATTTAGCAGCCGGAAATAAAGTATAAAATTTCTGTCTGTTTCCTCTACTATACCTTCAAGCTGAAAGGAGTTTATCATGAATAATAATGCAGAAAAACAGTATGAATTAAATAAGGAACTTGCCCAGATGTTAAAAGGTGGTGTAATCATGGACGTTACTACACCGGAGCAGGCAAAGATTGCTGAAGAAGCCGGAGCTTGTGCCGTTATGGCATTAGAGCGAATCCCAGCTGACATTCGTGCAGCAGGTGGTGTTTCTAGAATGAGTGACCCTAAGATGATTCGTGGAATTCAGGAAGCCGTTTCCATTCCAGTTATGGCAAAATGCCGTATCGGTCATTTCGCAGAAGCACAGATTCTTGAAGCAATTGAGATTGATTACATCGATGAAAGTGAAGTTCTTTCTCCAGCAGACGATGTTTACCATATTGATAAGAAACAGTTCAAAGTACCATTTGTATGTGGCGCAAAAGATTTAGGTGAGGCGTTAAGAAGAATTAATGAAGGTGCTTCTATGATTCGTACAAAAGGGGAACCAGGAACAGGTGATGTTGTACAGGCTGTACGTCATATGCGTATGATGAATCGTGAAATCGCACGTATCACGTCTATGAGACAGGATGAGCTTTTTGAAGTGGCAAAAGAATTAAGAGTTCCTTATGAATTGGTATTAAAAGTACATGACACAGGAAGACTTCCAGTTGTTAATTTTGCAGCCGGCGGTGTTGCAACTCCTGCTGATGCAGCATTAATGATGCAGCTTGGTGCAGAGGGTGTATTCGTTGGTTCTGGTATCTTTAAGTCTGGTAATCCAAAGAAGAGAGCGGATGCTATTGTAAAGGCAGTTACAAACTACAAAGATGCAAAGATGCTCGCAGAACTTTCCGCAGATTTAGGAGAGGCTATGGTTGGTATCAACGAGAGCGAGATTCAGTTATTAATGGCAGAAAGAGGAAAATAAAATGAAGATTGCGGTACTTGCGGTCCAGGGGGCCTTTATAGAACATGAAAAAGCATTACAGAGACTTGGAGTTGAGACAGTAGAGCTTAGAAAGGCTGAAGATTTAGAGCAGGATTTTGATGGTCTTGTTCTGCCAGGCGGCGAAAGTACCGTACAGAGCAGACTTTTAAAAGAGCTCTCTATGTTTGAACCTTTAAAGAAAAAAATAGAAGAGGGACTTCCTGTGTTAGCAACTTGTGCTGGTTTGATCTTACTGGCACAGGATGTCTCTAATGATGATAAGCGTTGTTTTTCCACTTTGCCAGTTACGGTAAAGAGAAATGCTTACGGAAGACAACTTGGAAGTTTCTATTATGAGGGTGAGATTAAAGGAATTGGAGAATATCCAATGGAATTTATTCGTGCTCCATATATTGAATCAGTCAGAGATGATGTGGAAATACTTGCTGAAGTAGAGGAAAAAATTGTGGGTGTTGCCTACAAAAATCAGTTAGCATTTTCATTTCATCCAGAATTAACCGGAAATGATAAGATTCATGAGAAATTTATTCAACTAATTAAAGTAAGTGACAACTAACTTTTGCACTAAGATATGCTTGTCAGCAAAAAAATCCTATGTTACAATAGATGAGAAATTGAATAATAGTATATAAGTTCCGAAAGGATGAAAAGAGAATCCGGTGAGAGGCCGGAGCGAATCCGTCACTGTAAGGGGAGTCGGTGCAATTAGCCACTGAGGCGTTATGCTTTGGGAAGGATGTAACGACAAAGAACCGAGCCAGGAGAACTGCTTATATACTTAGTCAACTCATCTTACGGAATTTTAAGAGAGCTGTACATAGAATAAAAAGAATTTTTATATTGAATTTTTATACTGTATTAAAAGGATTTCTGTTGGAATACGATATAGTTTTTAGATAAAACAGTCTAGATTGTACTTACACATAACAGAATTTTTGTCAGGATACTTATTGATAAGATTGGTATATGTAGTTTAGATAGTATAGAATTCAGATAGTATAGTAAATCAGTACATTAGATTTAGAATGCGATAGATGAAAAGACTTATAGTAATATAGGTCTTTTTTTCGTATTGTTTGAGATTTTTAATTTAATTTTATTTTAAAAGGAGAGTGTACATGGGATTTCAGTTGGGCAATCTTTATGTGGAAAAGGGACAGAAAGTATGTGGATTTTTGAAGCTGCCTTTTACAGAGGATGAACTTCCAGTAACATTAATTTATGGAAATGAAAAGGGACATACGGTTTTAGTAGACGGTGGAATTCATAATGCAGAATATGTAGGAATTGAATGTGTCACAGGGCTTGCAGCACAGCTTCAGCCAGAGGATATTAAGGGTATTCTCATTATGATACATATCGTAAATGTGAATGGATTTAAGGCAAGAACAGTCAGTGTATCTGCAGAAGATGGTAAGAATCTGAATCGTGTTTTTCCAGGCGATGAGAATGGTACTTATACAGATAAACTTGCTTATTTTATGGAAAAAGAAATTTTCTCTAAAATAGATTATTATATTGATGTACATAATGGAGATTGGTTTGAGGATTTAACTCCATTTATTTACTGTGTAGGAAATGCACCACAAGAAACAGTGGCAGAGGCAGAGAAGATGGCGCAGGCAGCGGATATGCCATTTTATGTGAAGTCTCAGAGTGGAAAGGGCGGAGCTTATAATTATGCCGGTTCTCTTGGGATTCCTTCTGTTCTTATTGAGCGTGGATGTAACGGTATGTGGTCAGAAGAGGAAGTGGCAGCTTCACAGAAAGATGTAAAAAACATTTTGCGCCGAATTGATATGTTAAAAACAAAGCCAACTTTATCAGAAATGCAGATGAGAATACCAAAGCATATGCATCATGCTCACTACATTGATTCAGAAAAAGCAGGATGTTGGTTCCCGAAAAAGAAGGCAGGACAGGTAGCAAAGGCAGGAGAACTTCTTGGGGAACTGAAGGATCATTTTGGAAATGTTATAGAAGAAATTCGTTTGAAAGAAGATGCAATTATACTGTATCAGACGATTTCCTATTCTGTACCAGAGAATTCACCATTAATTGCATATGGACATTATGATACCTGTATTGATAACCTTGGTGATATGAATCATGAACATACTCATGAGGAGTTGCATAAACATCATAAAGAACATTACGATGATCATGCAGGAATCCATTCTCGTGAGATGTGGGAGGATATGATTTGAGAAATTTAAAAAAGAATACACATACTTTGACAGAAGGAAGTGTTTGGAAGGGCATCCTGTTATTTGCCCTTCCTCTTTTAGGTTCCAGTCTTATTCAGCAGCTTTACAGTACGGTTGACCTTATTTTTGTCGGACAACTTTTTGGTACCAAAGCTTCCGCAGCAATCGGGGCGAGTGGACTGATCGTTACCTGCCTGATTGGATTCTTCAATGGAATGGCAGTCGGAACCAATGTATTTGCAGCCAGACATTACGGAGCAAAACGTTTTAACGAACTGAAAAAGTTAATCCAGACAATTTTCTGGACAGGAATTATCGGCGGTTTATTATTGATGGTGATTGGGTTTGTGTTTTCTCCAACCTTTTTAACATGGATGGGAACACCGAAAAGCATTTTTCCGTTAGCGGTACGATATCTGCGAATCTATATGGCGAGTATGATATCCATAGTTAGTTATAACCTGTTAAGCGGAGTATTGCGAGCGTTAGGAGATTCGAGAACGCCGTTACTGTATCAGTTCTTTGGTGGGATTATTAACATATTTGCTGACTTTATCTTTTTGGCAGTGTTTCATATGGGAGTAGAAGGAACCGCACTCGCAACTCTCTTTTCACAGACAGTTGCAGCAATTGGAATTATGATACATTTATACCGGTTGAAAGAACCATATGCACTTCGTTTCAGTATAAAAGAATGCAGTTTGCGTGAGTTTATGGATATATTAAAAGTCGGCATACCAGCAGGGGTACAGTCAATTATCATTACATTGTCAAACATTATTATCCAGTCACAGATTAATACACTTGGCGTTACGGCGGTAGCTTCTTTCACAGTGTACTTCCGTGTGGAACTTATCGTGTATCTGCCGATTATCGCACTCGGCCAAGCAGTTGTGTCATTTGTTGGGCAAAATTATGGAGCCGGGAACTGGAACCGAATTAAAAAAGGAAATAAATTCAGCATCCTTGGCGGTTCTGTAATTACTTTTGCTGCCTGCATGTTACTGATTATTGTAATGCCGGTAATCTTAAAGGCGTTTACAAAAGATACAGCCGTAGCAGCACAGACATTAGAAATCGTAAAAGTAACCTTTCCATTCTACTTTTTCTATACTGTACTGGAATGCTTCAGTAGTAATTTAAGAGGATTTGGAAAGGCATTTTTACCGATGGTCGTAACAGTCGTAAGTTTCTGTGGATTCCGCATTGCTGCGTTGTTTGTACTTATGGCACAGAATCCTTCCCCGGATAAAGTGGCACTTTCCTATCCGATATCTTGGGGAATTGCAGCAATAGCAATGGCAGTGCTGTATGTGAGGAATAGGAGCGGAGAGAAAGCTCTGTAGTTTAATAAAGACAGACGAAACAGAGAAAAGCATAGTATCGTAGATGTAAAGAAGGAGCGGCAAGAAGTCATCTATAAGGAGGCTCTTTTGCTAATAGCGTAACTTTGCCGCTCCGCTATTATATCTGTGTTTTCTATTAAGTACAATACCGAAATGTTTTATCTGTAAGGATTCTTGCAAAAATCAACCCAAGTGGTAAAGCAAGAATGATTAAAAGGGCAGAGGCAAACCAAGTGGCGGAGGTGGCGAGGGACATAATTCCCAAGTTGTAGAATCCGCGGTAGAGGTAGAGGCCTGGAACCATAATAACGATGGAAGGGACGGTTACGGAAATTCTTGGGTAGCCGACTCTGTCTTTCATGAGGGAGGCAAGGATTCCTGCGGTTAAGGCTCCGATAAAAGCTGCGGCAGCAGGGGGAGCATTTACAAGGTCAACGAGTTCTAATCGAAGTGTATTTGCGATAGCGCCAATACTTGCGGCGGCGACTGCCAGTGGGATTGGGCTGTTAAACATGATGGAGAATCCGAATACACCGCAGAAACTTGCCAGAAACCGGAAAATAATCCAACCAGCTAAAGGCAGAGAAATCTTTATAAAATCAACAGGCTGTAAATGTAAAATTAATGCCATGATCCATGCAGACATTGTTGCGACTAAAATGATGATTAATGCATAACCGAGCCGTTCGATACCGGAACGCATATCAAGTTTTGCAAGGTCAATGCCGCTTGTGATAAATGGAAATCCAGGAATGATGAACAGCATCGCGCAGATATATCCTGCTTCATGTTTGACGGAAAGTCCCAGAAAGATTTCGCCCAATTTTAAAAGCCCGGCATAGGAAAGGCAGGCGAGGAAAACGGATAAGACAATTCCCAGAAACAAGGTATAATGGTGCTTGGTAAGTTTACATCTTAAAAAGTTTCCGAGACCAGCTCCGACAAAAGCACAAAACATTTCAATCGGTCCGCCGCCAAGCAAAAAGGTAAATCCTCCGCAGGCAAGAGCGGCAGCGATACCAAGGGCAATCGGTGAATAAAGTCCATGAATCTCTTCAATATTATCAAGAAGATTATGTAACTGCTCACCGGACATATCTTTTCCTTCTGTTTCAAAATCCTGAATAAAATGCTCCAGACGATTCAGTTTTGAAGTGTTTACACCAGTATTGGTCAGACAGAGTGACTGCGTAAAGCCGTCCTGACCATCAAAACAGGTATATTCAATAGACATCAGACCGATATCTGCGGTACAGGTCACGCCCATCACTTCAGCGAGAGTATTCATAGAACTGCGCACACGCCACGCACCAGTTCCGCAGGATAAAAGCATAATGCCAACACGACCGATAATCGAAGCCCTTTCTGTAAGACTTGCCTGTACTACAGGAAGATTTTGTTCGTCTTTATCAGTATATTCATGCCAGAGCACATCCATATGATTTTTTCTTATTATAGTTTCACTCATTTTAACATTCCTTCTTACCAGAGCGTGTTTGAAAAATCAGCTACAGTTCCAGACTTTCCATTCCAGCCTTTTTCATCATTTTTTCACGGCAGACTAAAACAAGCCCATCAATTTCGCTTAAATGATGAAGCATTTTCTTTTCAAATTCCCGAATAGGGAGAAGAATACCAATCTCGTCAAAGGTCTGTTCCTTTTTTAATCCGGTTTCCTGACCATAATAAACGATGGCATGAGGTGCTTCTTTTTGAATATTATGGAACGTATCCCACACAACCGCATAAGCCTGTGCTTCGGTAAGACCTATCTTTTTCGTATCGGGAAGTGCATAAAGAATCATAATGCCACGCCGTTTATTTTCTCTTTTTTCCGTAATTTCCATATCAGTGTCATTAACATAACAACGGACAATGTCATAACCATCTGCGAGATATAATTTTGAACGGGGAGCACAAATATGATTTTTATACGTTTCCTTGAATTTGCTATACTCTCTGCCAGAAACTATTTTTTGTGCTTCTGGAAGAAGTTCGCCTTCTGGATTTGTTAAAAGTACAGGGTTCTTCCCTGATTTTCCGTGAAATCGTTTTGGGATAAGATAAGCCTCTCTCAAAAGGTCAAACATACTCTTTTCACAAAGCTTTAATAAAAGAGCACTGATATCCCCATTTTGATAGGCATAAAATAAGACTTTGGAAAAATGTTTCGGATTATCCGTTTCTAATAAATGATTATCGTCCATCGCATCATAGAAAACATCCATTAATTTTTTGCAGGAATCAGGGGAAGCAAGAATCTGTGAAAAGATGGCTTCAACTTCTTCCTCTCTTGGTAAAACGCTGTTCATAAATACACCGGCTTTCTATACTTATTCTTGGCTTAAGTATAGGAAGCTGGTGGATTAACATCAAATGTTTTATTTACATAATAGATATGTGGATGGTGTATCTTGCTAAAATGAAATATTTTTGTATTGGTGGAGAATTATTTTTTTCCGCACAGGCAGGTGATTACGTCTGTGCAGTTAAAGCAGCGATTGCAGGAGATACAGGCTGCTTTTTCGTTTGAGGTTCTCCATTTGTTTGGCAGATCGGCTTCTCTTACTAATGGTCTGCCAAGAGAAATGGCGGTAAGAGAGGTTGATGATAGTATATGCTCTATGAAATCTGGGGAGCGGTAGCAGCCAACGCTGGATACTGGGATTTCCAGAGTATCAGATACGAGGAGGGCGCTTTCTAAAAATTTGCCCTCTCGGTCGCCGTTTCTTAAAACAGGAGAGCAGGAAGCACCGCTGTTGTCAGCACTGATTCCAGAAGAAACTTCAATGAAATCAATTCCTTTCTTTTCTAGTTCTTTACATACCCACAACATTTCTTCTGGTGTACTGGAATCAGAGACAAGATCACTGAAAGAAAGTTTTAAGGCAATTGGATAATCTACACCGACGGCATTACGAACGGAATCGTAAATCTCAAAAAGCAGGCGGGAACGGTTTTCAATCGGACCGCCGTATTCATCCGCTCTTTTATTAAAATGTGGAGAAAGAAAGGTTGTTAATAAAAAGCCGTGTGCGGCGTGAATCTGCACACCGTCACATCCGGCTAATTTACATTTGCGGGCAGCCACACCAAAATCATGAACAACTTTTGCTAATTCGTCTTTGGTAGCCGCATGATAAATAATGCCATCAGCCACTTTAATAGGTGATGAGGCAAAACGGTCGTAGCCACTCTTCCAGTCTGTGCGCGGGCCGGCATGCTGAAGCTGTACAAAAATACGGCTGCTATACCGATGGACTTTTGACACAATACTTCTCATATCCTCGAGATAGCCATCATATTCCGTATGTATCATTCCTGGGCCGTTACCGGCAGTCGAAGAAATCGCTTCCATACCAGTGATAATCAGCCCGCATCCTCCACGGGCAGCATCTTCATAAATCTGCCTGTGCTGGTCTGTGATCCTTCCCTGATTCGCACAGTATTCAAACATCGCACTCTTCACAATACGGTTCGAAATCACAATATTTCCTATACGATATGGTGTATGCATTAATTTACTCATAAAAGTTCCTCCTCCAAAACAATTGCAGAGCATTTTCTAAGATCGCTCTAAACAGAGTAATTAAATATTTATAATAAACAAAATTTCTTAAGTGTAATATTATAGTGAATTTATAAAATACTATAAAAATAAATATTTCGAAATGTGAATTACTGTATAATGTATGTTTCATGTATCTCAGTACGATTTAAAATACTTACTTTGTAATTCGTATTCAGGAGTACTATCTTTATATATTATTTTATAAAAATGTTAAAAAATATTATCCTACTATATAGTTTAGCATTTTATCAGTCATCATCTATGGAGAAAAAAATACAAAATCTGGTATAAAAAATATGCACAATAATCTTGAATACATATCCATAATGCGTTATAATAAAAAACATAAATACAGAATCTTCGGGGATGGGTGTAATTCCCTACCGGCGGTGATTGTTACTGACTATTTAGCAGGCTGGTGAGTTATAGAACTAGAGCAATTTTCAAATATGCTCCAGGTTATAGAAACTGCTTACATAGCTATAGATAAATCAGAGCATAAGCCCGCGAGCCATTGGCATGATTCGGTGCGAATCCGAAGCCGACAGTACAGTCTGGATGAGAGAAGAATGAGAAGAAAGCGGTTTTTACAAGCGTATTGTTAGGCATAGATTTCTGGATGTCAGGCAGTATTTGATGTAACAAACAGCCTCAATAAAAGCGTAACTTCGCCCCGATATCTCATTATCGGGGCTTTTTTATTTGTAAGAGCAATTACCATTCTTGGTAATTGGTAAAATGAAAAATCTTTCGGGAGAATTCATTTAAGTTCACTAAGCAGGCTTTTAATCAACTTCCCTATTCACACTTCATAATTTGGAGATAATGTATTTTGAAAATGCTTTTATCAAAAGAATGGAGGAAAACAAAATGAACTATTATCTTGGATTTGATGCAGGAACACAGAGTGTAAAGGTAGCAGTCTACGATGAGGATATGAATTGCATTGTATCATCTTCTGCACCAACAACGTTAACCTATCCAGAACCAGGTTGGGTAAGCATGGATGTTGATGAATATCTCGCCCTCACCATCAAAGGAATGAAAGAATGTGCTTCCCAGATGAAGGAAAAGGGACTCGATGTCACAAAGATTAAATCCATCATGGGTGATGGTGTTATCTGTGGAATCTGCGGTGTAGATAAAGATGGTAATGCGATTACGCCATACATTAACTACTTGGATTCTCGTACAAAGGAAGATGTCGAACTCGTAAATAGCTGGAATTTAGATATTTTCGGTAAAGAGACAGGTAACCCAGAAGCGAACTGTATGTTCCCTGCCATGTTTGCCCGCTGGTTTTTGAAAAATGTAGAAGGTTTCAAAGAAAATGGTGCAAAATTTATCCACGATGCGCCATATGTATTAGCACACCTTGCAGGGCTTTCCGCAGAAGATATGTTCATTGACTGGGGAACAATGTCCGGCTGGGGACTTGGTTATAAAGTAGAAGAAAAATGCTGGTCAAAGGAACAGCTGGGCATTCTTGGCATTCCAGAAGAAATGATGCCACGTATTGTAAAACCGTGGGATATTGTTGGACATTTGACAGAAGAAATTGCAGAAGAAACCGGACTTCCGGCAGGAATTCCAATCTGTGGTGGTGCAGGAGACACAATGCAGTCAATGATTGGAAGCGGTAATATGGAACCGGGACAGGCAGTAGACGTGGCAGGAACCTGCTCCATGTTCTGCGTATCCACCAAGGGAATTATTCCAGAACTGAGTAAAAAAGGAGCAGGGCTTGTGTTTAACAGCGGCTCTCTTCCAGACACTTATTTTTACTGGGGCTATATCCGTACCGGTGGACTTGCTCTGCGTTGGTTTAAAGATAATGTATGCAAAAAGGTGGAGGATGGCAGTTACTATAGAGTATTAGAAGAAGATGCAAAGAAAGTTCCGGCAGGCTCTAATGGTGTACTTTTCCTCCCGTATTTAACAGGTGGAATCAATGATATTCCAGATGCTGTAGGCTGTTTCTTAAACATGACAATGGATACCGATCAGGCAACCTTATGGCACGCTGTATTAGAAGCCATCGGTTATGATTACATGGAAATCACAGACTTATATCGCTCCGCAGGCATTGACTTAAGCCGGATCACCATCACGGAAGGCGGAAGCCGTGATAATATGTGGAATCAGATGAAAGCCGATATGTTAGACAGCCGCACAGTAACGCTTGAGAATGCAGCAGGAGCTGTTATGACAAACTGTATGTTTGGTGCCTATGCAGTGGGGGATGTGGATAATATTGCAGAAGCTTTGACAGAAAATATTCATTTGAAGAATGTGTTTGAACCAAATGTGGAGAATGTGGCATTTTATCGTAAGCAGTATGAGAAGAAAACACATTTGGTAAAAGATACGATGAAAGAAGCCTTTTGTATTTTAAAGGAATTAAGATAAAATGGTAACTTTTGAATTTATATAGAGAAACGGACGCCGCTACAGATTCGTCTATAGCGGCGTCCGTTTCTCTACATAAATTAGAAGTTGAATTTCGTCCCTTGCTAAAATAACAAATTTTTGCTATAATAGCGGTTGTCCTTTGGAGATGTACCCAAGTGGCTGAAGGGTCCGCACTCGAAATGCGGTAGGTCGGCTATAACCGGCGCGAGGGTTCAAATCCCTCCATCTCCGTTAAAAAGCATTAGAGTATTTTTAAATATGCTTAAAAATAAGAATTATAAGAGCGGCAGGGCTTTAAAGATAAGTCATGTCGCTTTTCTTCTTTACTTTTATAAATTTAAAATTTCTAAATAATTTTTCAGCAAGTAAATGAACTATGAAAGAATCAGATTATTGAAATGGGGTGAAATAGTGGAAAATATCGTAATGGGAATTTTAGCGCATGTTGATGCAGGAAAGACAACATTATCGGAAGGAATGCTCTATTTGTCAGGAACGGTACGTAAACTGGGACGTGTAGACCACAAAGACGCTTTTCTTGATACCTATTCTTTAGAGCGAGATAGAGGAATCACTATTTTTTCGAAGCAGGCAGTTTTTTCACTGGGAAACAGAAGAATCAATCTTTTAGATACACCAGGACATGTCGATTTTTCTGCAGAGATGGAAAGAACGCTACAGGTACTTGATTATGCGGTACTTGTTATCAGTGGTGCAGATGGTGTGCAGGGACATACAGAAACCTTGTGGAAACTTTTGAATCTTTATGAGATTCCTACTTTCATTTTTATCAATAAGATGGATCAGCCCGGAACGGATAGGGATAGCCTGATTGCAGAGTTAAAGGAACGTCTGGATGAGGGCTGCATCGTTTTTAGTAAAGGAAAAGATGCGGAGAATGAAAAAGTAGATAAGGCAGAAACAAAGGGAAGAAAAGATAAAGATTTGAATGAAGAAACTGATATTTGTTCTTTAGGTTTCGAATCTTTAGAAGAACTGGCAATGACGGATGAAGCGGTGCTTGATTATTTTATGGAGCATGAAACGGTAAGAGATAAGGATATTTGCCGTCTGATAAAGGAGCGTAAAGTTTTTCCGTGCTATTTTGGTTCTGCGTTAAAGCTTGACGGCGTACAGGAATTACTAGCAGGTTTTAGAGAGTATATGGTGTCATTTCCTGGGAAAGAAGAATTTGGTGCGAAAGTATTTAAGATTTCGAGGGATGATAAGGGAGAACGTCTGACGTTCTTAAAGGTGACAGGCGGTAAGCTTGTTGTAAAAATGCCGATTAATAAAGAGGAAAAAATCAACCAGATTCGTATTTATTCTGGTGCAAAATATGAGGCAGTAAATGAAGTCGAAGCTGGAGGCGTCTGTGCAGTGACGGGACTTTCGTCTTCCTATATTGGTCAGGGTCTTGGCGTGGAAAAAGGGACAACAGCTCCATTTTTAGAGCCGGTTCTTACTTATCAGATGATTTTGCCAGAAGGAGTGGATACGACAAAGATTCTTCGAGAATTGAAGCAATTAGAAGAAGAGGAACCTCTGCTTAATATCGTATGGAATCCGACATTGGAAGAAATTCATGTACAGCTCATGGGAGAGGTACAGACGGAAATTTTGAAAACAATGATTGCTGAACGTTTTCATTTGGATGTGGAATTTGGTAAAGGTAAGATTGTATACAAAGAAACAATAAAAAGTCCGGTTGTGGGAGTGGGACATTATGAACCGCTTCGCCATTATGCAGAAGTGCATCTTAAAATGGAGCCGTTAGAGGTGGGAAGTGGTCTTGTTTTTGATGCGGACTGTAGCGAGGATGTTCTTGATAGAAACTGGCAAAGACTGATCCTTACACACTTGCAGGAGAGAGAGCATCCAGGTGTTCTTACAGGTTCTCCGATTACAGATATGAAGATTACGATTGTGGCAGGAAGAGCTCATTTAAAACATACAGAGGGCGGAGACTTCAGGCAGGCAACCTACCGGGCAGTTCGGCAGGGCTTAAAGTCGGCAGAAAGTGTGCTGCTAGAGCCGTGGTATTCCTTTGTATTAGAAGTTCCATCCGAACAGGTTGGCAGGGCAATGTCAGATATCGGGCAGATGAGTGGAAGTTTTGAGGGACCGGAGGCGGAAGATAAGCAGGGCATGGTACGTCTTGAGGGAACAGCTCCGGCATCAGAAATGCGGGATTATCAAAGAGAAGTATGGGCGTATACGAAGGGGCGTGGACGAATTACACTTACATTAAAAGGGTATGAACCTTGCCATAATGCAGAAGAAGTCATCGAAGAAATCGGATATGACAGTGAAAGAGATGTGGATAATCCGACAGGCTCCGTATTTTGTGCGCATGGCGCCGGTTTCCTTGTCAAATGGGATGAAGTGCCGGAATATATGCATATCAAAGAGGATTTTCTGACAGAAAAATCTGATACAGAGTTTGGCGAAGAGATGTCAGGACCGTCAGACAATCTATTTTCATATTCAGCGGGAATAAGCGCTAATTCTAAGGGTTATTCCGCTGGCTATGAGGATGACCCAGAACTTCTTGCTATCATGGAACGAGAATTTGGTTCTAAACAAAAAGAAAGAGACCGCTATAGCAGTTATCGCAAACAGACTGTTTCTGCACCAGTTCGCCGCACGACAATAACAAAAGAAAACGAACCGAAAAAGGAATATTTACTTGTAGACGGATATAATATTATTTTTGCCTGGGAGGAATTAAATGAGCTGGCAAAGGTAAGTATTGATGCAGCGAGAAATAAACTAATGGATATTTTAAGTAATTATCAGGGATTTATCGGCTGTACATTGATTCTCGTTTTTGACGCATATAAAGTAAAAGGCAATCAGGGAGAAGTACAAAAGTATCACAACATTTATGTTGTGTATACAAAGGAGGCCGAGACGGCAGACCAGTATATTGAAAAGACAACCCATGAAATTGGAAGAAAGTATAAGGTAACGGTAGCAACTTCTGATGCGTTAGAGCAGGTCATTGTTATGGGGCAGGGAGCCTACCGCATTTCTGCAAGAGATTTTTACGAAGAAGTGGAACGAACAGAAAAGCAGATTCGGGAAATTAATGAGAGAAAACGTGGTGAACAGAAAAATTATCTGTTAAATTATGCAAAGGAAGAAGATGCCAAACATATGGAAGCAGTCCGTCTCGGAGAAATAACAGAAAAATAAGTGTAATTCCCACTAAAATAGTATAGTATACACAAAAAAACAATAGGAAAAGCCCTCAAATTTGTTGACTTTTTAAAGTCCCTATGATATATATGGGATTTATAGCGATTCTACAAAATACTATGGGAATTTAATGTTTTGTAGTAAAGAATATGAATTGCTTTATACGTTACGGATGTATTTTTGGAGTCTTTTGTGCACCGGAGTACATAGGGAATTAGAGGAGGATACTATGCTCGAGTTACAAAATATCAGCTATTTAGTTGATGACGATAATAAAGAAATTTTAAGAGACATTAATCTTGCATTTGATGAGAAGTTTGTTGCGATTACCGGACCAAATGGAAGCGGAAAGTCTACATTAGCGAAGATCATCGCCGGAATTTTAAAACCAACTTCTGGTAAGATTTTATTGGATGGAGAAGATATTACAGATTTAAGTATTACAGAGAGAGCGAATAAGGGTATCAGTTATGCTTTCCAGCAGCCTGTAAAGTTTAAGGGATTAAAGGTTAAAGATTTAATGAGTGTTGCTTCAGGAAAGACATTGGATATCAATGGAATCTGCGATATTCTTTCTGAGGTGGGCTTATGTGCCAGAGATTACATTAACAGAGAGTTAAATGGCAGTCTTTCCGGCGGAGAGCTTAAACGTATTGAGATTGCGATGATTAAGGCAAGGGCAACAAAGCTTTCTGTATTTGATGAACCGGAGGCAGGAATTGATCTGTGGAGTTTTAACAGTTTGATTCATGTATTTGAGGATCTTCATGAAAAGACAGATGGTACGATTCTGATTATTTCCCACCAGGAAAGAATCCTTGAGATTGCAGACAGAATCATTGTCATTAATGATGGGCTTGTAGAAAAGAGTGGAAAGGGAGAAGAAGTTATTCCTGAACTCCTTTACAAATCAAGTATGTGCCAGAAATTAAGCAGAGATTAGGGGGGGAGAAATCATGGATTTAATACAGAAAGAATTGTTAGAAGAGATTGCCGGACTTCATGAAGTGCCTGCAGGTGCCTATAATATCCGTGCCAATGGAGCAGCAGCTGCAAGAAATACAACAGCTAATATTGATATTGTTTCCAAGGAAGATAAGCCGGGAATTGATATTATTATCAAGCCAGGAACAAAAAAAGAAAGTGTTCATATCCCAGTTGTCATCAGCCAGACGGGACTTAATGATTTAGTTTATAATGATTTTCATATTGGTGAAGACTGTGATGTAACAATCGTGGCAGGATGTGGAATTCATAATGGAGGAGACAGTCTTTCACAGCATGATGGTATACATGAATTCTTTGTTGGAAAGAATTCTAAAATCCGTTATATTGAGAAGCATTACGGACAGGGTGATGGTAAGGGTGGAAAGGTGATGAACCCTAAGACGATTATCCATCTTGACGAGAATGCATATTTTTACATGGATACTGTACAGATTAAGGGTATTGATAGTACAATGCGTGAGACAGATGCGGACTTAAAGGATGGAGCAAAGCTTGAGATTTCTGAGAAACTTATGACACATGGAGAGCAGACAGCACAGACACAGTTTTCTGTTGATTTAAATGGCAAAGGAAGCAGTGCTAATGTTGTGTCTCGTTCCGTTGCCCGTGATAATTCCTCACAGTTGTTCCGTGCAAAGATTGCAGGAAATAATGCCTGTGCAGGTCATAGTGAATGTGATGCAATTATTATGGATAATGCAAAGGTGCGTGCGATTCCTGAATTAGAGGCGAATAATCTTGATGCAGAATTGATTCATGAAGCAGCTATTGGAAAAATTGCAGGCGAACAGCTTATTAAGCTTATGACACTTGGGCTTACAGAGGAAGAAGCAGAAGAAATGATTATTTCCGGTTTCTTAAAATAGTGGTATAATATAATTTATGACCGTTCTGATTTACATAAATCGTTAAAAAGGAATAAAATATGAATGTACAAAAAAGATATTTTAAGAATATTGCCAACGAAGTTTGCAAATTAATTCTAAATAGTTTAGAATAGGTATAATTAATAGCGAATAAGATTGGTAAAAGGGAGATTTTTTTATGAGACAATGTATGGATATGGAGAATCTGCACAGAAGATTAAAAAGGGTAGATGGACAGATTAAGGCAATTGATCGTATGATAGAGCAGGATGTTCCATGTGAAGATATTATTATACAGATTAATGCAGCGAAAACAGCACTGCATAAAATTGGGCAGGTTGTATTAGAGGGACATTTGAATCACTGTGTAAAAGATGGAATTGAACACGGAGATGCAGAGAAGACTATCGCAGACTTTGCAAAGGCAGTAGAATATTTTTCCAGGCTGTAGATAGTTTGTTTCAGTAAAGGATTTTTAAATTATATATTGTATCAGAGGAATTTCCTGATAATAAAGAATAGGACATAGAATTTTTTGAATTTTATGTCCTATTTTGCTATGAAAAGTGCAAAACAAAATAGCTAGAAGATGGATAATTTTATTGATACAGAAATAAAATCCAATTATAATATAGTATCAGGGGAGGTATATCCAAACCAGATGATAAAATGAGAGGTATATATATGAGCAGAACAGACGAAGAAATCAAGAGATTTGAGATGAAGATGAAGTCATGTATGACGATGACAGATTTGCTTGTAGCCATGTCTTCCTGGCAAAGTTATACACAAAGTCATAATCTTGAGCCAGAACAAAAAAAGACAGTAGATGAGGCATATCTGAAGGCTGAAGAAAAATTGATTACCGCTGTAAAGCCAAGTTTATGGTAATAAAATCAAAAGACTGCTAGTGGAGGGAGACAAGATGAACGGAACGAAAGGGAAAATGGCGGAGGCATTTAAAGAGCTTGTGTGTAAGAAGTCTTTTCAGAAGATTACAATAAGCGATATCGCAAAAGAGAGCGCCATGACCAGAGAGAATTTTTATTACCATTTCCGGGATAAATATGATATTATGCACTGGATTTTTGAACAGCAGGTGGCCGCACAGCTTCCAGAGGATGAGGAGCCATTTGAAATGTGGTTTAATGCCTTGTTTTGTAATACCTGTGAAGATTACAAATATTACAGGAAGCTGATAAAAAGTCTTAGTGCGGAGGAGATACGGTCAGATTTATATCCTTTATTTGAAAGGAGGGTACGGCTGTTAGTTCAGGATTGTCTTGACGATTCTGTATGGAATCTCAGGAAAGAGAAAGAGGATTTCAGTACAGCATTTTTCACGGATGCTTTTCTTGGATTTTATATAAATTACATAAGAGATCATGAGGAAATAGACTATAATATGCTTCAGATTGGTCTGGAATTTCTCTTTGATAAATTTCTTTCAACCGTAAGAATTACGAAAGAGGAATCTGGCGAGCAAAAATAATAAAAATTAGATAAACTATATAAATTAAATATAGGAATGATTACTAGAATAGTGCAAAATAACTTATAAAAATGGAACTGCATGGTAAAAAAACGAAAAAATATCGTAAGAAATATGACAGATTCTCACACAATTCTTACAATGTAAAAAGACAAATACCCCTATAAGTGTTATATTTAAATCAGCACTAGTGTACTTAATTGGAAACATTAATTGAATAGGAGGAATTAATAATGACTAACGTAATTATTGGTGAATTTGTCGGAACCATTTTACTTGTATTATTAGGTGATGGTGTTTGTGCCAACGTTACACTGAACAATTCTGGATTTAAGGCAGCAGGCGCACTGTTTATAGCTATTGGCTGGGGTCTTGCAGTTTGTCTTCCAGCAGCAGCATTCAGCGGCATCTGTCCAGCATCTTATAACCCTGCACTGACAATCGCTCTGTTCGCAGATGGAACATTAGCAGCAGCAGATGGCTACACAATCGCAGTTATTATCGAAATGATTATCGCTGAGATGGCTGGTGGTTTCATCGGTGCAGTATTAGTATGGGTAGCATTTAAACCTCAGTTTGATGCATCTTCAGATTTAGGTGATAGCCTTAGAGGTGTATTCTGTACAGCTCCTGGTGTAAGAAATCTCCCTTACAACATTCTTCAGGAAGCAATCGCAACATTCTGGTTAGTATTCGCTATTAAGGCAGCTTGTGGTGCATTTGATCTTGGAACATTTGGTGTATTCTTAACAATCGTTTCTTGTGGTACTACATTTGGTGGTCTTACAGGATACGCTATGAACGCAGCCAGAGATACAGCTCCTCGTTTAGCATTCGCTATCTTACCTATTAAAGGTAAAGGAGATGCTGACTGGGCTTA